>JBDRZP010000026.1 GCA_039804025.1 candidate division WOR-3 bacterium | reverse complement strand
GAAGAAATAAATAATCCCGACAGATAGATCTGATATATAAATATTTTTTGCAGCAGGTAAAACTGAGAAAGCAAGGAGTGCTCCGATAAAAACAATTATAGGAGCAATATTAAATATAGTTTTATCTGCTTGTTCAGGAACAATATCTTCTTTTAATAAAAGTTTTAAAACATCGGCAACTGGCTGTAAAAATCCATGGGGTCTTCCAACATAGTAGGGTCCTACTCTTGTATGAATTCTTGCAGCAAACTTTCTTTCAAACCATGTTACATAAAGCACAATTGTTAATGCAACTAAAATATAAATTATTGTTATTAAAATTATATTTCCCATTTTTTACCTCCTATCTATCTACATCACCAAAAACTGGATCAAGGGAACCAAGTATTGCAACGACATCAGCTACAAGATGATCTTTTAAAAGGTAGGGTAAAACTGAAAGGTTTGAAAATGAAGGTGCTCTTATTTTTACTCTATAAGCTGTAGCTTTTCCATCAGAATAAATATAATAACCAAGTTCACCCCTTGGAGATTCAATAGCTCTATATACTTCTCCAGGGGGTGTTTTTACAGCAACCTTTACCTTAACAGGCATCTGAGAAGCAATGGGACCCTCAGGTAGTCCCTCTAAAACCTGTCTTATTATTTTTATTGACTGTCTCATCTCTTCAATTCTGACCCTGAATCTATCAAAGACATCACCATTATTAAAAACAGGAATTTCAAAATCAAATTTATCATAAGAAGAGTAAGGGTGAACTTTTCTTAGGTCATATTTTACACCGGAACCTCTGAGTACAGGTCCTGAACAACCATATTCCATTGCAATTTCTTTTGGCAATATCCCTACTCCCTTTGTTCTGTCAAGAAAAACTGGATTATTTATAAGCATATCTTCATATTCATCAATTCTTTTCTCAAGTAAATCAAGGGTTTCCTTAATATCCTTATCCATACCAGGATAAACATCGTATCTAACACCTCCAAATTGCATAAGATGGGGATGGAGTCTTGAACCTGTCATTCTTTCAAAAATATCAAGCACCTTTTCCCTTTCCCTGAAACAGAATAAAAATACTGATGTTCCTCCACCTAAGGCGCCACCCAGATCAAGACAGAATGTTCCGAGCCATACAAGGTGGGATGCAATTCTTGAAAGCTCAGAAAACATTACTCTTATGTATTGAGCCCTTTCTGGAACCTCTATATTGGCAAGAGATTCAACAGCAAGAACAAATCCAAATTCATTTGTTGTTGCAGAAAGATAATCATTTCTATCAAGCATGGGTAAAAATTGGACATAGGTATAAGTTTCCCCAAGTTTTTCAACCCCCCTGTGCAAATATCCAATGTCAGGTTTTGCCTCAACAATTTTTTCTCCTGAAAGTTTTAAAATAATCCTTAACACCCCGTGTGTTGAGGGGTGTTGAGGACCCATGTTTAAAACTATTTCCTCTTCAGGTTCAAAGGTTTTAATTTTTTCTTCCATTTAAAATTCCCTCCTTAAAACTTCTCTTTTTCTGTAATCATACTTTTCAGGTGCTTTATTTATTGGGTAATCCTTTCTTAAAGGATGACCTTCCCAGTCAGTAGGTAAAACTATTCTTCTCAAATCAGGATGATTTTCAAATTCTATTCCAAATAAATCGTAAATCTCTCTTTCCATCCAGTCAGCACCTTTATAGTATTTATACGCCGAAGGAATTTTTTCCTTTTCCGACATTTTTGTTTTTAAAAGTAAAATTTCAGGTTCTTCTAAATTTCTAACACAATAAATAATTTCAAATTCTTTCCTTTCTGGAAAATGGCAGGCTGTAATGAAGGAAAGGTAAGGAAAGTTTTCTTTAACTTTTTCTATTACATGGAAAAATTCCTTTTTTTCAAAAATTAAAATTCCATCTTTTGTTTCCTCAAGGTTAAGTTCTCTTTTTATTAATTCCTTTTTCATTTTTTTGCTCCTTTTGTAATTAATTCCTGTAATTTTCTTATTCCTTCAATCAGACCTTCAGGTGTTGGAGGACAACCCGGAACATAAACATCAACCGGAATAACTCTATCAACACCTGGAACAACCGAATAAACATTTCTATAAAAATCACCAGCTATTGCACAGGAACCCATAGCAATAACCCACTTAGGGTTAGGCATCTGAGAATAGAGTCTTTTGATTCTCTCAGCCATTTTACAGGATACAGTTCCGGAGACAATCATAACATCTGATTGTCTTGGGGATGCTCTTGTAATAACCCCGAATCTTTCAAGGTCATATCTTGAAGCATAGGTTGCCATCATTTCAATGGCACAGCAAGCAAGTCCAAAAGTAATTGGCCATAGGCTCGATTTTCTTGACCAGGCAAAAAGTTTCTTTGTGGTGGTTAGAATAAGAGAGCCACCTGGAAACCTTTCAGCATAATTAAAAAGTTTATTAAATAAAGGAGAGTAATAAACTTCTTCAGGACTTATTTTCAAAACTTTTTCCATAATATCCTCCTTAAAAAGTTTTTTATTCCCATTTAAGTGCGCCCTTTTTAATTGCCCAAATCCATCCCAAAAGCAAAATAAATACAAATAAAAAAATTTCGATAAATCCGGTTAAATATAATTCCTTTACCTTAGTTGCCCAGGGGAATATGAATAAAACTTCGATTTCAAAAACTAAAAAGGTAATAACCAAAAGATAATATCTTACAGGATATCTGGACCAGGCTTCTCCTATTGGAATTTCACCTGATTCGTAAGGAATATTTTTTTCTGGCTCTTTATATTTAGGAGCAAGTATTTTAGGTAAAGAAACCATTAGAATTGCTAAAATTATTGAAATTATTAAAACTGTTATTATTCCTGTATAAGGGCTCATTTCTATGAATGGGAAATAGGGGATTGGAACCCGCCTCCAAAACTAATGGTTTTAAATTTTATTAAAAATATTTAGAGCCTTTCAAATATTTATAATATTTTTTGACCTTTACCAACTATCTGGTTGAAAGCGATCTGGAAGTAATTTGTTTTATCTCTTATTTCTTTTGGGACCTTTTCACAGTAATATTTCCATGATTCCATAATTTCCTTTTTGAATTCTTCTTTTAGATTTCCATTTTTTAGAGCTTTTTCCCATCTATCCCTATAGTAGTTTATTATATCCCTTGCAAGAATTTTTGCAAGTCTTATAGCCCTTTCATGAAGTTTTCTTTCTTCAGGAGGAACATCAGGTGGAATTTCAAGGGTGAGAGATTCTTTTTTTTCTTCTTTTATTTCCTTTTTTTGAATCTCTTTTTTTTCAAATTCTTTGAGTTCTTCTTTTTCCAAAATTTCTTCAGGTATTTTAAAAATAAATACAGTTTGACATTTTGGACATCGAATTTTCGAGCCTGGTTTAATTTTTTCAGTACTTACTTTATATTTAGTTTCACATCCAGGACATTTTACAATAAATACTGGCATTTTTTGATTATAATCAAAACTATTGTTAAAAAACAAAGTGTGATTTAAATCACTTGACAAAATTTATAACCTGATATATAATTAACCGAAAGGTTCAATTCCTATTAAAAAAAAGAAACTATGAAAAAGCTATTTATAAGTACTCTAATAATAACAGCCTTTATATTGGGCTGTAAGAAGAAGGAAACTACCAAGCCTCCTCCACCACCAACTCCGCCTTCCTCATCACCTCATGTTCCAAAGCCCAAATTCAGCCCATCAATTACTATAATTGACACTTCAAAGTCACCTAATAATGCAGACCAGTATGTTACGATGGCAGCTGATATTTCAAATAGTACAATAGGAATATTAAATAATATGGATGATTCTTTAAGTTTTGATTTTAAAAATCCTCCCATAGGTCCTATGCAAACTTTTGGTGTAGAAGATAGGTTTGTTTTTACCTGGGATACTTTAGGTCTTCAATTTAAGCTTGTAATAGTCAAAAATCAAGGAGCGATAATAGAAACCCTTTATGTTAATGGTACACCTCAGGGAGGGTCATTTACTCTTAAAAATTATATTCTTGTTGATCTCGCCTTTAACTATAATATTGTGGGTAGTGACACTTTTGGAGAAGGAACATTTAATTTCTATATGAACAGGGATACTCTGGATACAAGCTGGGATAATTCTGACCCGTGCTATAATCTTTTTTATAACTTCTTTGTTTCCGGTGATTCTGTATACTGTCTTATAGCAATTGATACCCTTCATTTAAAAGGAAAACCGCATGACCCTGATTTTATAATATGGGAACTTTTCGGAGCAAAGAAAAGCACCTTTGTTCATGCCGGAATTTCTTTTTATAACTACTGGTTTTTATTTCATGTAAAGGATTACTTTGATAACTCAATATGGGACGAGGTTGATTATGTGTATAATCCAGATTATGGTCCCCCTCCAATCAAAATGAAGATTGGTTTCCCCCATAATCCTTATGAAGTTATTTCAAAAATAAATAGGATTATCAAAACTTCAAAATCTATGATAAAAAGATTTAAACCCATGTATGATTATACAGGTTTTAATTATGGTCTTAGATTTGAAATAAATCCACAGTATTCTACAGGTGCTGATACAGCAAATGTTTTCTGGGATGGGGGTCAGGATCAAAACTATCCTTTATATCCAGATGGTCCTTTCACTGTTCCACCTTTCGATGTAGGAATTAGCTGGTAAAAAGATTATATTAAAATATAAAATCTAAGGGGGGGCTTTCAAGTTCCCCCCTTTCCCTTTAAATTTTTAAAGAATTATAAAATAGTTATGTTTTATAATTATATATGCCTATTAGTTTATGTCCGGAATGTGGGACAAGGATTCAGGAAGTTTTTCTTTTCTGCCCTATATGTGGTAAAAAATTAAGGGGTGAAGAAAAGAAAGAAGCTGAAAAGCGCTGGATTACAGTAATTTTTACTGATATTAAGGGGTTTACTTCTCTTTCAGAAGCTCTTGACCCAGAGGAAGTTCACAGAATGGTTGATTATATTTTTAAAGAATTAACCGATATAATTGAAAAAAGAGGGGGTTATGTGGATAAGTATATCGGTGATGCTATAATGGCTTTATTTGGAGCCCCTAAATCCTATGGTGATGATGCAGAAAGGGCTATTTATTCAGCTCTTGAAATGCAGGAAGTTTTAAAAAAGAATGGTATACTTGCAAGGATCGGGATAAACTCAGGTTTCGTTCTTGCTGGTAAAATAGGTAAAGGAAGAGAAGGTGATTATACTGCTATTGGAGATACTGTGAATACTGCTCAAAGAATAGAATCAGTTTGCGAACCTGGTAAAATATGGGTTTCTGAAAACGTTTATAGAGAATTGAGAGATAAATTTGATTTTAAACCTTTGGGTTTATTTGAACTAAAGGGTAAGAAAGAGAAAGTCAAACTTTTTGAGGTTACATCACCAAGAAAGCATGAAGAGGAAGAGTTTTCTTTTTATAATAGAGAAAAAGAGCTTTCACTCCTTGATTTTATATATCAGGATCTGGATAAGGGTCCATTTTTTGTTCTAATTACAGGAGAAGCAGGAGTTGGAAAGACAAGATTAATAAGGGAATTTATTAAAAGAAAAAAAATAAATTCAATAACTTTATTCCCGAGTCCCTTTTCAAAAGAATTTCTTTCAGAATGGCAGGTTTTATTTCAGCATGCTCAGAAATATTTTACTACTATTGCCGATTCTGTTTATTATATAAGGGAACTTATTAAAGAAAAAGGTTTTGAAGAAGCAAAAACTTCATTAATATATCTTTTGAGAAGAATCCTTGAGAAGGTTTCAGAAGAATTTAAAGTAATTGTTATTGAAAAACTTGGATTCTGGGATGAATTATCAAGAAGAGTAATTTCTGAATTAATTTTAGAAATTGAAAAATTACCTATTATATTTTTGATAACTGAGAGGAAAAGGGAAATTAATTTGCCACAGAATGAAAAACTCATTAAAATTGACCTTTACCCTTTAGAGGAGAAAGAATTTGAGGGTTTTCTTGAACAAGTTTTTACCCAAAAGGTGAAAAATAAAAATATTTTTTATTCAAGAACAAGGGGTAATTTTTCCTTTTTTAAAACTTTATTAAATTCTTTGGAGGAGGAAGAGATAGTTAAAAGAAAAAATGGGAAATGGGAAATTATAAAAGAAATAAAAGAAGTGGATTTTCCCTTAAGTTTTTTAAATTTACTTCAGGCATGGATTGATTCCCTTTCAGAACCAGCGAAAACCCTTCTTGAAATAGTTACATTTGTGGGAGATGAAATTCCACTTAATGTTTTAAAAAGTATATATGAAAAAAAAGAAAGACTTATGTTTGAGATAGTTCTTGATGAAGCTATAAAAAAAGGTGTAATAAAAGAATCAGAAAATAGAAAAAATATTTTCAGAATTTCATTCCCTGAAATAAGAGAAATAGTAGAAGAAAGAAGCCTAAAAGAAGAGAAGATGGAATATAATAAACTTATCGCAGATACTTTAAGCGAGATTGATCTTGAGAATAATTTTTCACATCTAATTTTTAAACATTATCTCAAATCAGGAAATTTAGAAAAAGCCAAACTTTATCTTGAAAAAGCTATGGAAAAGAGTTTTGAAAATTATAATACTACTGAATTTGAGAATTATCTTGAAGAATATAAAAATCTTTCAGAGGAGGATGAGTATCTTTATTACTACCTAAAAATTTTAAGTCTTAAGAAAAAGTCAGAAGAAATTTTAAGGGAATTTAATAAAATAAAATCAGAAAAGTTTAAAATTAAAGCTTTTACTTTAAAAAGCGGAGCTTTAGTTGAATTAGGAAGACATGAAGAAAATATTAAAGAAATCGAAAAAATAGTTGAAGGTATCAAGGATAAAATAATAAAAAATGAACTTTTACTGAATCTGGCAGTTTCTTATTTTTATCTTGGAGATTTGAATAAAGCTCTAAATATTTATTTAAAAGTTTTATCTGAAATAAATTTTATAAGAGATAAAATTTTACTTAAAGTTTTAAATGCTTTAGCAATTATTTTTAACCGGTTTGGAAACAAGGATATGGCTTTTAATTGTTATGAAATTGCAATAAAAAAAGCCGCGGAATTTAAGGATAAAAATCAAATAGCTACAATTTACCTTAATCTCGGTTATGATTATCTTAATCTGAAAGGTGATTATGAGAAAGCAGAAGAATGTTTCAATAAGTCACTTAGAATAAGAGAAAGTTTGAAAGATCCGATTGGAATTGCAGGCGTATATCAGGGATTTGCTTATTTGTTTATGGTTAGAGGTAATATGGAGAAATCTCTTCAATTCTATATTAAAGCAAGGGAAGTATTTCTTGAAATCAAGAAAATGAGGGATCTTTATGTTACTGAACAAAATATAGCAAATATTTTAGCAAATAAGTGTCTGTTTAGAGAAGCCGAAAAATATTATCTTATTTCCCTTGAGAGAATGGAAAAGACCTTAAACCCCTATGATATTGTGCTCGGTAAACTTAATTATTCAACAATGCTTTTGAGCCTTAAAAAATTGAAAGAATCAAGGCAATTGTTAGAAGAAGCACTTTTAATTTCAGAAAAAATAAATTATGGTCTTGCTATAAGTTATATCTATTCTAATCTTGCAATAATAAAATTTGTAAATAAAGAGAAGAATTACGAAGAATTTATGGAAAAGGCTATTTTCTATGCAAAAGGAATTATAGTTCATGAGGAACACATAACACTCAGAAAGGCAAGATTACTTTATTTTATGGGTAAATATGAAGATTTTAAAAAATTACTTTTAGAACTTGAAGGAAGAATTAAAAATTTACAGGATTTAAAACTAAAACTTGAAGTTATGATTCTAAAAACCTTTCTTTTAAAAGAAGAAGAAAAAGAAATGCATCTTTTATCCCTTCTTAAAGATACAAGAGAAACCGGAAATGACAGAATTTTACTTAAGATCCTTTATCTCCTTAAAGATATAAGAAAAGGGACAGAGTCTCTTTACTATAATTTTTTAAACAAAGTTTCCATAAATTTAAGTGAGGAGGAAAAGGAAGGTCTTATTGAAATGTTACTTTTAATATGAAGGAAGCTTTCCTTTCTCTCGGTTCAAACAAAGGAGATAAATTGAAAAATATTCTTTTTTCTCTTTTTGAAATAAAAAAATATTTTAAGATAAAGGATTTCTCATCTATTTACTTAACTGAACCATGGGGAAATGCAGAAGGTGGAAATTTTATTAATATGGTTATAAGAGGTTATACAGAATTATCCCCTTATGAACTTTTAATAAAAAATCAGGAGATTGAAAAAAAATTTGGAAGAATAAGAAAAAGAAAATATGAAGCACGAACACTTGACATTGATATACTTTTTTATGAAAAATTAATAATGAAAAATGATAAACTTATAATCCCCCATCCCCTTTTACATAAAAGAAATTTTATTTTGATTCCCTTTTCTGAAATTGCTCCTTTTTTTATTCATCCTGTTTTCAATAAGAAAATAAAAGAATTTATCAAAAATAAAAAGGGAGTTTATAAAATTATTGATAAAAATTCAATAAAAGGGGTAATTGACTATGGAAATAATAAAATCAATTAAGGAAATGCAGAAAAAATCAGAAGAATTAAGAAAAAATGGTAAAATAATAGGTTTTGTTCCAACAATGGGAGCTCTACATGAAGGGCATCTTGAACTTATGAGACAAGTAAGAAGAAAATGTGATGTTCTTGTTGTTTCAATTTTTGTTAATCCAATACAGTTTGGACCAAAAGAAGATTATAGGGAATATCCAAGAGTATTTGAAAAGGATAGAAATTTATGTGAAAAAGAAGGAGTTGATATAATATTTTATCCTGAAGAAAGGGAAATGTATCCTGAAGGTTTTTCTACATATGTTGAAGTTGAGAAACTTACTGAAGCTCTTTGTGGCAGGTATAGACCTGGTCATTTCAGGGGTGTTACTACAGTTGTTACAAAACTTTTTAATATAGTAAAACCCCATATAGCAGCCTTTGGATGGAAAGATGCACAGCAATTAATTGTTATAAAAAAAATGGTAGAAGACTTAAATATGGATATAGAAATATTACCTGTTGAAACTGTTAGAGAAAAAGATGGACTTGCGATGAGTTCAAGAAATATTTATTTAACCCCTGAGGAAAGAAAAGAATCACCTATTATTTATAAATCTCTTTTACTTGCAAAAAAATTAATAGAGGAAGGAGAAAGGGATCCTGAAAAAGTTATAAAAGAAATGGAAAAATTTATTAAAGAGAATTCAAGGTTAATAAAAATACAGTATATTGAGATTGTAGATATAAAAAATCTATCGCCAGTTAAGGAAATAAATGGTGAAATTCTTATTGGAATAGCCTGTTTCCTTGGAAGGGCAAGATTAATAGATAATATAAGGATTAAAGTTGATTAATTTAAAAAGAAAACCATTTATATTTTTAATTTCAGGTCCCTCAGGAACTGGAAAAACTACAATTGTAAGAAGGTTAATGGAAAAATTCGGAAATGAACTTAAGTATTCAGTATCCTATACTACACGAGAAAAGAGGGAGGGAGAAATTGAGGGTGTGGATTATTATTATATAACAGAAGAGGAATTTAAAAAAAAGATTGAAAAAGGTGAAATGATAGAATGGACTTTTGCTTATGGTAATTATTACGGAACACCCAAAGAGCCTGTTCTTAAATGGCTCAAAGAAGGTTTTTATGTTTTATTTGATATGGATTCAAAAGGTCTTTTTAATTTAAAAAAACATTTTGATGATGTTGTATCTATATTTCTTTTTCCACCCTCATGGGAAGAGTTAGAAAAAAGATTAAGTAAAAGACACCCAAAAGAAAAAGAACTTGTAATAAAAAGATTGATGGAGGCTAAGGAAGAAAGCAAAATGTGGAAATTTTTTGATTATGTTCTTGTAAATAGTGATATAGATTATACAATTAAAATAGTTGAAAAAATTTATCAAGCAGAAAAATTTAAATCAAGGTTAACGGATTTAATTTTTGAGGAGAAAATATGATTGAAAGGTACAAAATAAAAGAAATTGAAGAAATATGGAGTGAAGAAAATAAACTGAAATTATGGCTTAAAATTGAGATCCTTACAATAGAAGGATTTGAGAAAAATGGGATTTTGCCAAAGGGTATATCAGATAGAATTAAAAAGAAAAATATTATAATAACACCCTTAGAGGTTAAAGAGAGAGAAAAAATAACAAATCATGATGTTGCTGCTTTTGTCGATGTTCTTGAAAAAAAAGTAGGTGAAGATATAGCACCTTTTGTTCATTTTGGTTTAACCTCTTCGGATCTTATTGATACTACAATTGCCATTCAGATGAGGGATACATTAAAAATTGTTTTGAATAGACTAAAAATTTTAGAAAAAATTCTTGAAAATAAGATAAGGGAAAACAAGGGAATTTTAATAGCAGGTAGAACACATGGAATGTTTGCCGAGCCAATGACTCTTACTCACAAGTTTCTTTCTTATCTTTCAGAGGCGAAGAGAAATGAAAAAAGATTAAAGGAAATAATTAAGGAAGTTTCCTTTGGAAAAATTTCTGGATCAGTTGGAAATTATCTTCATGTTCCACCTGAAGTTGAATTTTATGTTTTAAAAAAACTTAATTTAAAACCAGAACCAGTTTCTACACAGATAGTTCCAAGGGATAGGCATGTTCTATTCCTTTTCGGTCTTGTTCTAATAGGTAATTTTCTTGAAAGGTTGGCAACTGAGATAAGGCTTCTTTCAAGAACAGAAGTTCGTGAATTAAGTGAGCCTTTTAGTGAGGGTCAGAAGGGTTCATCAAGTATGCCCCACAAGAAAAATCCAGTTATTTCAGAGAGAATATGTGGTCTTGCAAGGCTTTTAAGGGGTTATCTTATTTCTATTCTTGAAAACACTAATTTATGGCACGAAAGGGATATATCCCACTCTTCTACTGAAAGAATTGTTTTACCAGATGCTTCTCATTTAATAGTTTATATGCTTGAAAAGATGATTTATATTTTAGAAAACCTGATAATTAATAAAGAAAAAATAAAAGAAAATTTCAAAAAATATGAAAAAGAACTTTTTTCTCAGGAATTTCTCTATTTTCTATTAAAAAAAGGTAAAAAACGTTCTGAGGCTTATGAACATGTTCAGAAAAAAATATTTGAAGGGAAAATTCCAGTGGATGAGGAAGATTTTGAAAAATTAAAAGAAGAAGTTTATAATAAACTCATAGAAATAGAAAAAAAAATGATTAATAGGTTATTATGATTGATGTATTTCTAAAGGATAATGTGTATTTAGTTTTAAGTTTTTTTCTTGCTTTTATTATTATCCTTATGATTGTAATCTTTGAGTTGAGAGGAAGATTAAGGGAAAGAAACAAAAAGATAAAAGAATACGAAAGGAGATTGAAGGGATTAAGGGAAACACATGAATTTATGGTTAAAGAACTTACAGTAAGAATTGATGAACTTAATGTTATGTTTTCAAAAAGAAAAAGAATAACTCAAGCTGTTATTAATCTGGCAAGAGCTTTGAGTGAACTCAGAGAGGAGGAGGAGATTATATATCTCGTTCTTGAGCAAACAAAAAATATATTAAATGTTACAGATGTTTATTATTTTATTCCACAGGACGAAGGTTTAAAATATGTGCTCTTTGAGCACAGGACAGTAAGTGATAGAGGAACTTTAAAGAGAGGTGAACTTGTTTATAATTTAGGAGAAGGTCCAATAGGTTATGTTGCAAAAAAAAGGTATATAATGGATAAAGATACCATGTTTCAGGATGCCCTTGTTGATGGGTTACCTGAAACTTATCTTGCTGATCCCTTTGGAATGGATTATGAGATAATTTCACCTCTTACCTACCAGGCAACAAATTTTGGAGTTATTGCTGTTTCAGGAATAAAAGAGGAAAAGATAGAGGGGGTCTCATATAAGGAAACAAAAGAGGAGGCATTAAGAACCTCCATGGAAGCCCTTCAAATGATTTCTGAACTTGCTTCTCTTGCTCTAAACTCAGCTATCCTCCTTGAGAAGATTCAGACAATGGCTGATACTGATGGTTTAACTGGAATTTATAACAAAAGATATTTTATGGAAAGGCTCTCAAGAGAGCTTTTAAAGGCGAAGCAGGATGGTTATAAGGTGGGTATTTTTATGCTTGATATAGACTTTTTCAAAAAATATAATGATACAAATGGACATCCTATGGGTGATAAGCTTTTAAGAAGTATTGCAAGGATTTTGAAAAAAACAGCAGAGGCTGTTAATGGAATACCTGCAAGATACGGAGGTGAGGAATTTGTTGTTCTTTTGCCTGGAAGGAATAAGTTTGAAACAATGACCTATGGTGATCAAGTAAGAAAAATAATTGAAAAAACAAGATTTCCGAAGGAAGAAAAACAACCGGGTGGTAAACTAACAATATCAGGTGGTGTGGCTGTTTTTCCTGATGATGCCCAAGATGAGAAGACTTTAATTGATAAAGCAGATAAAGCTCTTTATAAGGCTAAAGAAAGCGGTAAAAACAGGGTATTGGCAGCTGGTTGAAATAATTTTTTTTATTCTGGGTTTGTGTTTTGGAAGTTTTGCAAATGTAGTTATATATAGAGTACCCAGAAATCTCTCAATAGTTTATCCTTTTTCTTTTTGTCCTTTATGTAAAAATAAAATAAAATTCTATGATAATATTCCTTTAATAAGTTTTCTCTTATTAAAGGGAAAATGCAGATTCTGTGGAGAAAAAATAAGTTTTATTTACCCTTTTGTAGAATTTTTAACAGGAGTTTTATTTCTTTTATCCTATCTTAAATTTAAATTTTCTCCTTTAATGTTTGAAATGATATTCCTTAACTATTTTTTAATGATAATGGCTTTTATAGATTATGAAACTGGGTATATATACGATGTTTTACTTTTCCCTTCCCTTTATACAGGTTTTATTATTTCTTTCTTTAATAATCATTTGATTTCTTCAATTTTCTATGCCTTTTTTGCCTTTTTCTTTGGTCTTTTTTTAAGGTTAATTTTTGGAAGAATTTTTAAAAAAGAAGCACTTGGTGAGGGAGATCCCTATGTATTTGCTTTAATTGCAATATATATAAGAGGATTTGATCTATTTTTTGTTTTTTTCCTTTCTTTTTTAATAGGTTCTATTTTAGGTTTTATTTTAATTTTAAGAAAAAAAGAAAAATACTTACCTCTTTTACCCTTTCTCTTTACCGGTACCTTTCTTTACTATATAATCTATCCTTTTCCAAATAAAATACTCCTTAAATTTTTTTATCTATAAATGGAAGACAGGTTCAAAAGGATAAAGAAAATCTATGACTATGTTAATTTTATTTTTTCTTTTGGAATAGACCATTTTTCAAGGTGGTATTTATCAAGAAAAGTAAAAGGGATTATATGTGATATAGGAACAGGTAAAGGTGAGCTTGCTTTATATTTAAGTAAAAGAAAGAGGGTAAAAAAGATTTTTGCTATTGATATATCTAAGGATATGCTTGAAAATAGAAAATTAAAGGAAAAAATATTTTATTTAAGAGCAAATGCTTTCTTTTTGCCCTTTAAGGAAAAAAAGTTTGATTTTGTAGTAAATAGTTTTGTTTTAAGAAATGTAGGAATAAATATGGCTTTTTTTAATGAAATTAAAAGGGTTTTGAAAGATGGCGGAAATATATATATTCTTGATATGACAAGACCACTTTTCCCTTATTCTTTAATTTTTATACCCTATATTTATATTTTTACAAAATTTCTTTCAATTTTTTATCCAGAATATAATTTTTTAAGGGAAAGTATTTTATCCTTCAAAGCAAGAGATTTTGTAAAAAAATTTGAAATTAGAGAGTCTATTAACATATTCGGTACAATTTTCTATTTATTTAGGGTTTAATTTATAATAATTATATTATGGAAATCAGAAAATATATTGAAGCAACCCTTCTAAGACCTGAAAAAACATGGAAAGAATACAAAGAATTTATTGAAAAATCTATAGAAATTGGAGTGTTTGGAATTTGTGTACCTCCTACAAGGGTTATTCAGGCAAAGGAAATTTTAAAAAATACCAATTTAAAGTTAATCTCAGTTTGTGATTTTCCCTTTGGGTATGGAAATAGTGATATAAAAAAAGGGGAAACAGAAAAGCTTTTTGAAAAAGGCTGTGATGAGGTCGATATGGTAATGAATATACAGAAGTTCAAAGATGGGAATTACGAAGATGTGAGAAGGGAAATAGAAGAGGTAGTAAAGGTTGCTTCAGGGAAACCTATAAAAGTTATTATAGAGTGTGGTCTTTTAACACCAGAGGAAATTTCACTTGCAACAAAAATTGTCTGTGAATCAGGGGCAAATTTTGTTAAAACTTCGACAGGTTTTCTTTCAAGGGGTGTAAAACTTTCTGATATAAGAATAATTAAAAAATCTTTAAAAAATGATGTAAAGATAAAGGCATCAGGAGGAATAAGAACTTATGGGTTTGCAAAAACTTTAATAGAAATGGGTGTTGAGAGAATCGGAACATCAGATCCCTTTAATATTATAAAGGAGGGAAAAGAATGAAGATTGTAATAACAAAAAAGGAATCAACAATAAGATTTTTTACCGAGCCACTCCTTTCACCCTTGACCTGTTTCTGGCTTGGAAAAAGAATAAGAGATTTTGAAGATAGGTCAGGTTATAAGGTTTTTTATGTTAAAGGTCCTATTCCGGAAAGTTTCAAGGGATTCTGGGGTACAAAAATTATAGATACTGAAGGAAAATCTGAAGAGGAATCAGCAGAGATAATAATTGAAACCCTTAAGAGTATTTTGCAAAAAGAAAGAAAGGATGAATAAGGAGGAAATTAAAAAAAGAATATTAGAATTAAGAAAAGAAATTAACTATCATAATTACAGGTATTATGTTTTAAATGATCCTGTTATTTCTGATGAAGAATATGATAAATTATTCAGGGAACTTTTAGAATTGGAAGAGAAATACCCTGAGTTTCAATCACCTGATTCACCAACAAGACGTATAGGTGAAAAGCCACAGGAGGAATTCAAACCTTTTAATCATAAAGAGTCAATGTTTTCCCTTCAAGATGCAAGAAATGAGGAGGAACTACTTGAATTTGATGAAAGGATAAAGAGGTTTTTACACTTACCTATGGATAAAGATATAGAATATATGGCAGAGCCAAAAATTGATGGGCTCTCCTTAGAAATTGTTTATGAAAAGGGGGTATTTAAAGCTTCTGGAACAAGGGGTGATGGTTCAGTTGGAGAGGATGTGACTTTGAATGTAAAAACAATAAAAGAAGTTCCTCTATATTTAATTGAAAATGAAAATTTTAAAATTCCTGACAGGATAGATGTAAGGGGTGAAGTTTATATGCTCATAGAAGATTTTAAAAAGTTAAATGAGGAAAATCTAAAAAAAGGTGAAAAAACTTTTGCAAATCCAAGGAATGCTGCTTCGGGGTCACTGAGACAGCTTGACCCAAAAATAACAGCCCAGAGAAAACTCAAATTTTTTGCCTGGGGAGTAGGTTATTTTGAAGGAATAAAGTTTGAGACACAGGAGGAGGTATTAAATGCTCTTAAAAAATTCGGTCTCCCAGTAAATCCCTTGATTAAGAAGTGTAAAAATATTAGGGAAGTAATTGATTACTATAACAGAATGAAGGAAGAAAGAGACAGTTTACCCTATGAGATTGATGGAATTGTTGTAAAGGTAAACTCTATAAGAATGCAGGAGGAACTGGGTTTTACAATAAGGTCACCAAGGTGGGCAATTGCCGGGAAGTTTCCTGCAAAGGAAGTTACAACAAAAATAAAGGAGGTTATATTCCAGGTGGGGAGAACGGGAATAATAACACCAGTTGCTGTTTTTGATCCCACACCGGTTGGGGGGGTTGTTGTTCAGAGGGCAACTCTTCATAATTTTGATGAAATAAAAAGAATGGATGTTAGAATTGGGGATTATGTTTTTTTGAGAAGAGCAGGTGATGTAATTCCTGAAGTTGTGAAAGTTGTGAAGGAGAGAAGGACAGGGGAGGAAAGGGAAATATTGCCACCTGATAAATGTCCTGTTTGTAAGGGAAGTGTTATGAAGGAAGGTGCCTATTTAAAATGTATTTCAATTGATTGTCCCGAAAGATTGAAAGGTTCTCTTAAACATTTTGTAAGTAAGAAAGCAATGGATATAGAAGGCATAGGTACAAAACTCATAGATCAGCTGGTTGATAGAAAAATGGTTAAAAGTATAGCCGATATTTATTATCTCAAATACAGTGACTGGATTAGGTTAGAGAGAATGGCTGATAAGTCAGTAAAGAATATAATGGAAGCGATCGAGAAGAGTAAAAAAACAACTCTTGAGAGGTTCATTTATGCTCTTGGAATACCTTTGATTGGTGAAAGGGGAGCGCAACTTCTTGCAAGAAGATTTGGTTCAATTGAAAGATTGAAAAATGCAAAATATATTGAACTTAGAAGCATACCTGAAATAGGACCTGAAATGGCAGAATCAATTGTTTCTTTTTTCAGAAATGAAAAAAATATTGAAACTATAAATAAATTACTTAATGCAGGGATAACCTTTGAGGAAAAGAAATTAAAGAAGGGGTTTTTTAGTGGAAAAACAGTTGTGTTTACCGGGGCACTCAAGAATTTTACAAGGGAAGAGGCGTCAAAACTTGTGGAAGAACAAGGTGGAAGGGTTTCAAATACTGTTTCAAGGAGCACGGATTTTGTAATTGTTGGGGAAGACCCAGGTTCAAAATACAGAAAAGCTCTTGAATATAAGATTCCTATACTTAATGAGGAACAATTTTTGGAAAAATTGAAGGAATCATATGAATGAAATTATAAAAAGGCTTATAGAGGCCTTTAATGAATTGCCGGGAATAGGAGAAAAATCTGCAGAGAGAATAGTTTTTTATCTTCTTGATAAGCCTGAGGAGAGGCTTTCTTATTTCATAGAGAGATTTAAAGAGTTGAAGGAGAAAATAAAAATATGCTCTATGTGTAATAATTTTGATGAAGAGGACCCATGTAAAATATGCAGAGATGAAAGAAGGGAAAATGTTTTGATGATAGTGCCAACTCCTAAGGAAGTCTGGACCTTTGAAAAAACAGGAGAGTTTAATGGTAGATATTTTGTCCTCGGTGGACTTATTTCTCCTCTTGAAAACATATATCCTGAGGATTTAAAATTAAATTCACTTTTTAAAATTTTAAAGGAGAAAAAAGTGGAGGAAATAATTTTTGCTTTTCCACCTTTACCTGAAGGTGAAGTCACAATCTATTTTTTAATTGATAAACTTAAAGGTTATAATTTTAAAATGACAAAATTTCGTTCAGGAATTCCACTTGGAATAACCTTTGATTATCTTGATAATTATACTTTAAGAGAAGTTTTAAAAAACAGGGAGGTGATAGAACTTAAATGAGTGAATATAAATATATTGAGGAAAGCTTTAAGAAAGTAGAGACAATTTTGAAAAAATTAAAAGAAACTTCAAATTCAAATGCTGTTTTACTTATTGATAAAGCAGGACAATTAATTACCTCTATAGGTGATATAAGTGGTTTTGATTTAGTTTCTTTTGCTACTCTCTCAGCTGCTGATTTTGGTGCAACAAGTCAGCTGGCAGAACTGATAGGGGAAAAAAGTTTTTCTTCCCTTTACCATCAGGGTGAAAAAAACTCCCTATTTATTTCTCTTGTAGCAAATAGAGTTATTCTTGCCGTTCTTTTTGATTCCAAGACAACACTTGGACTTGTAAAAGTTAGAACCAAACATGCTTCTGAAGAACTGGAAAAAGTTCTCGATGAACTATTTGAGAAACTTAAGGTGGCACCTACAAAGGAAGTTTTTGATAAAAGTTTTATAAAAGAAGCAGAAGAAGAACTTGATAAACTTTTTGGACCTTAAGGAAAAGAGATGGCTCTTATAAATTATGCTGCAAGAGAAATTAATGTTAAAATAGTGTATTATGGACCTGGGCTTTCCGGGAAGACGACAAATATAAAATACATATATGAAAAGCTTTCCCCTGATCTTAAAGGGCAATTAGTTTCTGTTGCAACAGAACAGGAAAGAACTTTGTTTTTTGATTTTCTTCCTATAGATCTTGGAAATGTTAGAGGATTTAAAACAAGATTTCATCTATATACAGTTCCAGGACAGGTTTTTTATAATGCTTCAAGGAAGCTTATTTTAAAGGGTGTTGATGGTATAGTTTTTGTGGCAGATTCTCAGATAGAAAGGATGGATGAAAATATTGAAAGTTTTGAAAATATGATAGAGAATCTTGAGACCTATGGGTTAAAATTAGAGGATATACCCTATGTAATTCAGTATAACAAAAGAGATTTACCAAATGCTGCTTCAATAGAAGAACTTCAAAAGAATTTAAATAAAGATAGTGTTCCCTATTATGAAGCAGTCGCAACTATCGGAAAGGGTGTTTTTGAAACTTTAAAAGAAATAGCGAAGATGGTTATAAGGCACTTATCAAGTAAAACCCCTGCGTGAATTTTAAAATTTCCTGTATTACAACAGGAAGCGAAATTTTAAGAGGTTTTAGAGTCGATTCAGATTTTTATTATCTTGCAAAAAAGCTTGGGGAAATAGGAAGAGAAATTAGTTTTCATTTGACTGTTCCTGATTCAAAAGAGGAAATAAAAGAAGCTCTTTCTATTTGTTTAAAAAAGAGTGATATAGTTTTTATAATAGGTGGTCTTGGTCCAACTGTAGATGACTTGACAAGAGAAAGTATTTCTGAATTTGTAGAAATTCCCCTTGTTTTTAATGAGGATATTTTTAGAGAACTAAAAAAGAGGGAAGAAAGTTTATCTGAAAAGGAACACAGAAAGTATGGTCTTTTTCCTCAAGGCGCTAAGTTATATATAAATGAAGTAGGTTTAGCTCATGCTTTTCTTGTAGAAAAAGATGGGAAAAAAATATTTGCTTTACCAGGTCCAAAAAATGAATTTGAGTATACTCTGAATAAAATTTTGAAAGATTTTGAAGTTGATGAAAGTTATTTGGTTTTGTATTTTGATTTACCTTTTAAAAAAGAGATAGAGATTCAGGATAGATTAAAGGATAAACTTGATTTAAATTTTCTTTTTTTCCTTCCCTATACAGGTGGTGTTGTCCTTGGAATTAAAGGAATAAAAGAGGAAGTTTTAAAATTTAAAGAAATTATTAAGGATGAATTTAAAGAGGAAATTTCTTCAGAAGGTCCTTTGTTGCTCGAAGAGGTGGTCGGTAAATTATTAAAAGAAAAAGGTAAAACTTTGAGTGTAGCAGAAAGTTGTACAGGTGGTCTTTTAGCTTCGAGGATTACAGATGTGCCTGGAAGTTCAGAATATTTTATAGGGGGGGTGGTTGCTTATTCAAATGAAATAAAGAAAAAAATTTTGAAGGTAAAAGAAGAAGATCTTTTAAAATTTGGTGCTGTTTCTGAACCTGTTGTAAGGGATATGGCAAAGAATGTAAGAGAAATTTTTGGTTCAGATTTTGGACTTTCTATTTCAGGTATAGCAGGACCTACAGGGGGAACAAAAGAAAAACCAGTGGGGACAGTTTATTTTTCAATTTCCTATGAAAAGGAGACTTTAGTTTTTAAAAATTTATTTAAAGGAACAAGGGTGGAAATTAAATTTCAGAGTTCTCATTTTATATTGAATGAGTTGAGAAAATTGCTTTTAAAAGTTTAATATTTTATATATAAAGCATAAAGAAAAATGAAAAGAATAAAAAGAATCGGTGAAATGCTTATAGATGCTGGAGTTATAAATGAAGAACAGTTAAAGAAAGCTCTTGAGATGCAGAAAAAAAATGGTAAAAGGCTTGGTTCTATTTTACTTGAGTTAGGATATGCTTCAGAGGATGATATTTTAAAAGTTTTAGCAGAGCAATACGGAAATATACCTGTAGCAAAAGCTAAACATTTTGAGAACATTCCAGAAGAGGTTATAAAACTTATTCCACCTCATGTTGTTGCAAGATACGATATTATACCACTTGCCAAAAAAGGGAATAAGTTATTTCTTGCAATGGCCAATCCAGATGATCATTTTGCAATTGAAGATGTCAGGTTTTTAACAAAGCTTGAAATTGTTCCTCTTATTACCCTTGAAGATTACATTAAAGATGCAATTAAAAAATATTATAAGGTTGAGGATATGATGGATCAGATAGTTAAGATTGAAAGTGAAGATATGGGAATAGAGGTAATTAGTGGAGGATCCGGTATTGAAAAGAGAACAGGTTCTGGAGCAATAGAAGAATCGATTGATAATTTAACTGGCAAGGATCTTGATTTAAGTATAGAAGAAATTCTTGTAACTTCTGATGATGATAAAAGTTTGACTCATGATAAAATAGAGGATGAAGCAGAAGATATTACAGCCATAAAAGATGAAACATCACCTGTTGTTAAACTTGTAAATGCTATTCTTTTTGAAGGAATAAGAAGGAAAGCTTCTGATATACATATTGAACCCTACGAAAAAGATTTAAGGGTTAGATATAGGATTGACGGTGTACTTCAGGAGGTTTTAAAGAGGGATGTAAAATTAATAAGACCTATTGTGGCAAGAATAAAAGCAATGGCGAAAATGAAACTTGAGGAAAAGAGAAGACCACAGGATGGAAGAATAAGGCTAAAGTTAGGGGACAAGAGGATTGATGTTCGCGTTGCCACTGTTCCAACGGTTTATGGAGAAAAAGTTGCTATGAGAATTTTGGATAGATCTGCAATAGAATTAAATTTGGATGCTCTTGGATTTGAAGAAGAGTCTTTAAAAATTTTCAGGAAAGCACTTAAAAATCCCAATGGAATAATTCTTGTTACAGGACCCACTGGAAGTGGAAAAACAACAACCCTTTATTCTGCCCTTCAGGAGCTTAATTCAATAGAAGTTAATATTTCCACTGTGGAAGATCCTGTTGAGTTTACACTTCATGGTATAAATCAGGTTCAGGTAAAGGAAGAGGTAGGTATGACTTTTGCTGCTGGTTTAAAAGCTTTTTTAAGACAGGACCCTGATATAATAATGGTAGGAGAAATTCGTGATCTTGAAACAGCAGAAATCGCTATAAGGGCATCTTTAACAGGTCACCTTGTTTTATCCACTGTTCATACAAACACAGCTGCTGCAACTGTTACCCGTCTTGTAAATATGAATATTGAACCTTTCTTAATTGCCTCAACTCTTTTAGTTGTAGTTTCCCAGAGACTTATCAGAAAAATTTGTGAGAATTGCAAGGAGGAATATAAACCAGAGGAGCTAGTTTTAGTAGATTTATCTCCTGAAAATCCAGATAGATTAAGAGGGGCTAAATTTTACAGGGGAAAGGGTTGTGAAAAATGTTTTAAAACAGGATATAGAGGAAGAACTGGACTCTATGAAGTAATGCCAATAACCAGGAGGATAAGGGAACTTATATTAAAAAAGGCTCCTACCTTTGAAATTGAAAAAGCTGCAGTGGAGGAAGGAATGATTACACTAAGAGAGGCAGGAATAAGGAAAATTTTGAGAGGTATAACAACACCGGAAGAAGTTTTAAAAGAAACAAAAATTGAATAAATTATGGCTCTAAAAATTGGAGAACTTTTAATAAAACACGGTCTTATAACAAAGGAGCAACTTGAAGAGGCATTAAAAAAACAAAAAGAACTTGGTAAAAGGCTCGGTTCAACCCTTGTGGAACTTGGTTATATTACTGAAAAACAGCTTGTTGAGGTTCTTGCAAAACAGCTCGGTGTCCCTGCTATTGATCTTTCTGATATAAAAATTCCTGATGAAGTTTTAAAACTTTTGCCTCCTGATATCTGTTTTCAGTATGAGGTTCTTCCCCTTGCAAGAAAAGCAAATATTCTATTTCTCGCTATGGTTGATCCCTCAAATATTCAGGCTCTTGAGAATGTTAAATTTATAACAGGACTGGATGTAGAACCAGTTATTGCGGCAGAATCGGCTCTTAGAAGATCACTTGAAAAGTTTTTCTCGGGTTATAAAAAGGAAATAGCAAAGATAGAAGAATTGAAGAAAAAAGAAAAAGAAGAGGAACTCATAGGCCTTGATTTAGAAGATGTGGAAGTAGAGGATTATGAGGAAAATCTTGATGAAAAAGAGATTTTAAAGTTAAGTAAAGATACCCAGATAACGAAAATTGTTAATAAAATAATAAAAGATGCTGTTACAAAAAGAGCCTCTGATATTCATATTGAACCTTTTGAAAAGGTTTTAAGAGTTAGGTTGAGAATAGACGGAGTTTTGCAGGTTTATGCAGATCTCCCCCAGAGATTAAAAACAGGAGTTGTTTCAAGGATAAAGCTTATGTGCAGTCCTAATCTTGACATATCTGAAAGGAGAAAGCCACAAGATGGGAGAATTCAATTAAAATTAAAGGATGATAATGGTAATGAGAGAATGATTGATTTCCGTGTTTCAGTTGTTCCTACGGTTTTTGGTGAAAAGGTGGTAATGAGGATTCTTGATAAATCAGGGCTTAGTCTTGATCTAAAGGTGCTTGGTTTTGAGGAAGATGATCTTCAAAGATTTTTAAAAGCAATTCATTCACCTTATGGAATAATACTTGTAACAGGTCCTACAGGAAGTGGTAAAACAACAACTCTATATTCAGCTCTTTCTACCATTAATACCCCTGATAGACAAATTATAACGATAGAGGACCCTGTTGAATATAACATAGAAGGGATAAATCAGGTTCAGGTTAATAGGGAAGTTGATCTTGATTTTGCAAATGCTTTAAGGGCTTTTTTAAGACAATCTCCTGATGTTATTCTTGTGGGAGAGATAAGAGATTCAGAAACAGCTGAAATAGCAATAAGAGCTGCACTAACAGGTCATCTTGTTTTTTCAACAATACATACAAATGATGCTCCGACAACGATTGACAGGTTAGTTGATTTGGGTATTCAGCCTTATTTGATTAGTTCATCTGTGATATTAATTCAGGCTCAAAGACTTGTAAGGAGAATCTGTCAGAAATGTAAAAGGGAAGTTACTTATGATCCTGAACTTATAAAAGAACTTGGAATTCCAGAAAAAGAGATTCCAAATATGAAATTTTATAAAGGAGAAGGTTGTGAAGTCTGCAATAATACGGGTTATAAGGGAAGGATAGGTATATACGAGGTTATGACAATATCACCAAGAATAAGAGAGATGATTTTAAATCGTGCGACATCGGACCAGATAAGGGAGGTTGCAAGAGAAGAAGGTATGCATACTTTGAGGGAAGATGGAATAAGAAAAATTTTAAAGGGTATAACAACTCTTGAAGAAGTTTTGAGAGTTACAGCAGGAGGAGAAGAATAAAAATGGGTTCAAATCCTTTATTTTTATTAAAGAAGGGAATAAAAAATGGCTGAAAATGTACCCAAAAGAACTGAAATTAAAAAACCTGAAGTAATACCGGAGGCTGAAGAAAAAAAAACAAAAGTTCAAATGCTTTCTCTTTTACAGGAGATGGTTCAGAGAGGGGCAACCGACCTTCATATTTCTGCTGGTGCACCCCCTATGTTTAGAATTGATGGAGTACTTGTTCCTTCCTCTTATCCTCCTGTTACACCGGAGCAGGCACAGGCTCTTGCCTATTCAGTTATGAGAGATGAGCATAAGAAAAAATTTGAAGAAGAGTGGGAATGTGATTTTTCTTTTGGAATTTCAGGACTTTCAAGATTCAGGGCGAATGTATATAAGCAAAGAGGAACAGTTTCAATTGCTATAAGAACTATACCTTTCAGAATCAGAAGTTTTGAGGAACTTGGAATACCACCTGTTATTCCAGAACTTGCAACAAGACCAAAGGGACTTATTCTTGTAACAGGTCCAACAGGTTGTGGTAAATCAACAACCCTTGCAGCACTAATAGACAAAATTAATTCAGAAAGAAGATGTCATATAATTACGATTGAAGACCCTATAGAATATCTCTTTGCTAATAAAAAAGCTTTGATCTCACAGAGACAGGTTGAAAGTGATACGAAATCTTTTAAGGCTGCCTTAAAGTATGCTTTAAGACAGGATCCAGATGTTGTAATGATAGGAGAGATGAGAGATTATGAAACAATAGCTGCTGCATTAACTATTGCAGAAACAGGACACTTAACACTAGCTACACTTCATACTAATTCAGCTGTTGAATCTGTTAACAGGATTATTGATGTTTTTCCACCACATCAACAACAGCAGGTAAGAGCTCAGCTTGCCTTTGTTCTGCTCGGTGTTGTTACTCAGGCTCTTTTACCAAAAATTGGAGGTGGAAGAGTTCTTGCCTGTGAAGTTCTTGTGGCAACACCTGCAGTTAGAGCTTTAATAAGGGATAATAAATTACATCAGATTTACGGAGTAATTCAGGCTTCTCAGAAATTTGGAATGCAGACAATGAACCAGTCTATATTTAAACTTTATATGGAAAGAAAAATTACATTAGAGACAGCACTATCTTTTTCGCCCAACCCTGAAGAACTTGAACAGATGATAAAAGAAAAATTGCCTTCAATGAGATAAAGTTTTTTGGAGAAAGGACTTTTTGAATCATTACTCTACTCAGAATCTTTATTAAGACCCTATAAGATTATTTATGATATTGAAGATTTTGTTTATGAAGTTTTATCAGATGAATTAAAAAGTTTAATTAGCAATTTCAAAAGAGAATTTGATTCTCCTCTATTGATTTTTGATATAGAAAAAACTACAGATTATGATACCTTGAAGAGGTTTTATGATGAATACAAAAAGGAATTAAAGGGTATATGGAAAGAATTATTGGAATATCTTTTTTATAAAATTTCAAGAAAACTTTTTAATGGTAAGAGAAAATTTGGAACAAAATGGGATGAATTTTTAGAATTAAGCCAAAGTTTTGAACTCCTTGATATAACTTCCTTAAGTGAAATATTAACTAAGGAAGAACTTTCAATTAGTCTTTTTACGATATTCATTACCTTTATTATTTATGAATTGCAAAGATATGAAATTGTAGATAGGTTAAGTAATACAGAAAAAGAAATATGTAAAAAAATTGTAAAATGGAATCCGAGAGTTTTTAAATTATTTGAACCAGAAATTAATAAAAATGAAAAAGATGATAAAATTTTGGAAACAAGGAGAGAACTATTGAAATTTTTTGATGAAAAGATAAAGGAAATTAAAGATGACCTTGAAAAAGAAAATATATTTGAACTTTCAGATAAATTAAGCAGAGAATTTACAAAAATTCTTAGATTTACATCCATCACTTTAAAGGATAGGTTAAAAGATTTAAGTAAAAAAGAAAATCCTTTGCCTTTAATTCCCGAGAATCATATTTTCTATATTTTAAAATTTTTTAAAGCTTTTGAAAAATTAAATCTTGAATTTAAGGATGTTGAAAAAGATTTAAAACTTCTATTTGTTGAGGGGTATAAATTTTTTAAAGGAGAATCTTCTCCCTTTTTTGACAGATTTTTAGAAAGAAAAATTCTTGGAATAGATATTAATATAATAGAATTTTATTCTAAAAATGTCCATTTTGTAAAAGAAATTCTTCAAAAAATTTTTGAATTGAAACTTATGGAGAAAAAAATTTTAATAAGAACTCTTGAAAATCCTTATGAAGATGCTAAAAAAAGTGATTCTTTTGTTTATTTTTCTTTGATTCCAAAAGGAGCTTTTATAAAACTTAAAAATTTAAAAAGGATAAAAGTAAAAATTGAGGAACCTAAAAAATTTAAAGATTTTTTAAAAAAATATAAAAATGTAATTTCAGTTTTAGTATATGATATAAGGGGTTCAACATTTATGTCTCTGACTCTCTTTAACGCTGAAAGAGAACTATCACTAAAAAAGAAATTTCAGGAAATAATAAAAAACTCTATAATTTCTTATGGGGGATTTCCAGTTAAGGAAACAGGTGATGGAGGTATTGCCTTTTTTTCTGAAAACTCAGGAAAATTATATAAGGAAATTTTTGAGGAAAGTGTTTTGAGTGGACATAGAATGAGATTCCAAAAGGCTGTTTCAGAGCAGGTTCTCATTAAACCTGGTGAAAATTCAGGTGAAAGAGCTCTTTTATGTGCCCTTGAACTTCTTGAAAAATCAGAGGAATTTATAAGAAAAAATTATTCTGAATACAGGGGATTTTTCCCCGATGCTCTCGGTATAGATAAACCCTTGAAGAGCCTATTTAGACTCGGAATCGGAATTTTTTCCGGTAAACTGGAAAAGGATATTTATTTATCCTTTAATTCATATGGTGATTTTGATATTCAGGGACCAGTTCCAAACCTTGCTTCAATTCTCTCAGAGATAAGATTTCCCGAATTTTCAAGCATTCTTTTTGATGTTGGGACCTTAGCTAATATTCTTATTAATTCAAATATACTTGAAGTAGAGGAGGATATTAAAGAAATTGATTTAAAAGATTTACTTTTAAAGGGAAAAACTTTTAAAATAAAGAATAAAAATTTTTTAATAAGAAATCTGGGATATATTGATCTTGAAGAAGGAAATAAAGATAAAATTTTTAAGATGGAAGAAATCAAAGAAATTGATTTTTTAGAGGATTTTTTTGTAATTGGAAATAAAAAAGGGATTCTAATTTATGGCGGAAGAAGGTAAATTGAAAATTTTACTCCTTAATTTCCCTTATATTTTGAATTTTTTGTGGGATAAGAATAAAACAAAATTGATACTTAAAGAGATATTAAATTCTAATAAAAAAAGTTTTTTTCTTTATAAAAAAATTAAAGACAAATATGTTCTGATTGAGTGTATGAATTTAGATAAAAGTCTTCTGCCTGAAGAGATTGAATACAGGGATATACATTTTAAGGAAGTTCCCTATATTTCTTCTTTAATTTTTGAAGAGTTAAAAGATTCAATAATTTTTCCCTTTTTTAGTTACGACAAAACAATAGGTTTTATAGGAACAAGAGAAAAGGATTTGAAAGATGATGAAATTTTGTTTTTTTATTTCCTTTCACTTTTGTATGAATTAATTGATTTTCAGGAAAAAATTGAGGATCTTGTTACCAAGGATGATCTTACAGATTTAAGCAATTCAAAGTTTTTCCTTGTCTCTTTAAGAAAACTTTTAAGTGATAAAAGTAATTTTCCAGTTACAGTTATTTTTATGGACCTTGATAATTTTAAGGAGATAAACGATTTACACGGTCATTTTGTGGGTGGAAGGGTTTTGCAGAAGGTAGGAGAATTTTTAAAGAATTTTTTCATTTCAAGTGACTATTCTTATGCAATAATTTCAAGATATGGTGGTGATGAATTTTCTTTTATTTTTCCAAAAACTTCTCTTGAGGAGGGTCTTGTTATTGCTAATACTATT
>JBDRZP010000025.1 GCA_039804025.1 candidate division WOR-3 bacterium | reverse complement strand
GTTTTATAAAAGAATTCCAAAGAATGTATATGCTGATGGGAAAATAGATATTAAGATAAGGAGGATAAGTGGTGATTTTGCTGTTTTAAGTGGAATATTTATAAGGGAATTTATTGATAAAACAGAAGGTGGTCCACAGAGTGCTTATACATCAAAGCCATCAAGGAAACTTTTCCTTCATACACAAAGTCTATTTAAAGGTGAAACAGAAATTTATTATCAACTGCCAGAGCCATCATATATAGAACTTTCTTTTTATGATGCTTCTGGAAGGAAGATAAGGATACTTGAAAAGGGAGAAAGAGGTGCTGGATTTTATTCTGTGAAATGGGATGGAAAGGGTGATGATGGAAAAGAATTAACATCCGGAGTTTACTTTATTGTTCTGAAGACAGAAAATGGAGTCCTTAAAAACAAACTTATTTTGGAAAAGTAAGAGAAGGTTATTAGTTTTAATTTTTTTTATCTTTCTTTATCCTCAATCAAAAAGACCATATGAATGGATAGAATTTGTTGATGTATGGTGGACTGAGGGATGTGATAGACCAGGATTAGCAGGTTATGATTGTAATCATAACAACAAGAAAGAACTTGTGATGCATTATGTAGGTATTGAAAATGTGTATACAAAAATTTTTGAAAATATAGAAAATACTAATTATATTGTTAAATTTATTGATACTTTTCGCTATTTTACAGGGGCAATAGGAGATACAGATACTGATTCTTTAACTGATATGTGTACTAAATTAGTCTTCGATTCTATTTATATACAAGAATCTCCATCATATGATTCTTTTCCAACCCAAATAGTTTGGATAGACAATCCTCCACGTCCTATAATTCAGGTTAGTGCAGTAATTGCTGATCTTGATAAAGATAATAGAAAAGAAATATGGATAGATAATGATAGTTATATCAGGGGTTATGAAAATATAGATAATAACCAATTTGTAATTATTTTTAACCAATCCCAGATAACAATGGGAGATGGGATTGCATTCGGCGACTTTGATTTAGATAACAAAATGGAGTTTGTTGTTTCTATGTATAACACTATAAGAGTCTTTGAATGCACCGGAGACAACTCCTTTGAACTTGTTTTTATGGATACTATACCTGTAGGCAGCTCCATTGAAAGAATATCTGCAAATGATATGGACGGTGATGGTAAACCGGAATTCATAATAGGAGGAAGTGCTATAGATATGAATTTTACAAAATACTTTGTTTTTGAAACAACAGGGGATAATCAATATGAAATAACTTACACATTTACCTTTAATATTGCTGGTTTCTTCTTTTATTCAGCAGATGTTGGAGACCTTGATAATGACGGAAAGGAGGAGATTGTCCTTTCACCAGGAGGAAGATCTGGAGTCTACATCTATAAGGCAATAGGAAATAACAGTTATGTTCAGGTAGGGTATATCCCATCAGACTTTGTGGAAGTCGCTGTTCTCTGTTATGACTTTGACCAGGATGGTTATGATGAAATTGTTTTTTCTCAGGAAGATCCTTGGTCAACACCTCCAAGATACGAGACAAGGATTTATAAAAATGCACGAGCGATAGCCAAGGAAAAGAGATTAGAACATCCTTCTGATTTTGCTTTCTGGATAGAAAATACATTTACAAAGGATAATGTGGAAATAAATTATTCTTTACCTTTAAGGACAAAAGTGAAAATCTCTGTTTTTGATGAAAACGGGAGATTTATAAGAAAACTTACAGATGAGCAGAAATCAGCTGGATATTACAGAGTAAGATGGGATTTAAAAGATGAAAATGGGAAAAAAGTTCATGCAGGAAACTATTTTATCCAGTTCAAAACAGATGAATATAAGGAGGTAAAGAAGGTAGCGGTAATTGATTGATTTTTTTAAAAATTCCTTTCAGGTAGAAGAAGTGATTAAGGATGTTGCGTGAGTTAAATGTTGGTTCATCTTAAGGAGGATAAGGGTAGGGATTATAAAAAGTCCACTACCGATTCTGAATAGACCCCAGAGAATTTCTGCAAATAAACTGATAATTAGAAAAATTTGCATTTCTATCATATTTTAAATTAAAATTTTATAATGGAGTTATTACAATGAAAAGTTTGAATAAGGAGGTGAAATGAAAAAGGAGAAAATTTCTTCAGAAATTCAAAATATAGATAGAGTTTTAATTTTAAGTCCTATTTTTACAAGAATTGGAGTCCTTAAAATTTGGGGTTCAATTCCCCCTCTCTAAAAAGACCTAAAATGTTTATTATATGTTTATTTCTTTCTATAAACTTCTGGAATGAATACTCTATATATTCCCCAAACCTATACGCCAATTCACCATTCTGGGGGATCGGTATTGAATTTCCTGTTAAAAAATTTTATATAGGAAACTCAATTATGACAAGGTTTTTTGAGACATCCTCAAAAGTTAAAACAAAAATATTAAGGGATACAATCTTAAAGGACACCTTCACTCTCCACTCATTCTGGAATTTTGAATATATTATTCTTTTTGAAATTTCAAAAAAATTTTTTAATGAGAAAATTGAACTATCTATCGGAGGAGGCAATTTCATATATAAATTTCCCACAGAATATTATCCACCAGTTATTAAAAACTTCTTCTTTGTTACACCATTTTCTCTCCATATACAACATAAATTTCAAAATACACCCATTGTCCTTGGAATCACATATAAGTTTTGCACATTTATTAAAGGAAAAGGAAAAACACCACCTTACCCATTTTTTAATTTAATATTACTAAAATGGGGCTTTTCCCTATGAATATATAAAGGAGGAATAATATGAACTTCATCCTAATTCTTTTTACTTCTTTAAACTTCTGGATAAATTTTACACCTTTTTATTGGCCAGAACAGCCTATTAATTCCCCCTTTTTTGGAATAAGAATTGAAAAACCTTTAAGACAATTTATAATGGGAGGCTCACTCTTAATTAGAAGCGGAGGAGTTATAGAAAAAATCTCAGATAAATCTCCTGAATTCGCCTTTGAATTTATATCTTCCTTTGAATTATCAAAAACTTTTTTTAATGAAAAACTGAAAATAGGAAGTGGTATAGGGAACTTTACATATGTAGGCTCTTACTCCCCTTATCCACTCAATATTCCAAATCTTTATACCAGATTCGTATTTTCATTTCCATTAATACAATTTAGATACAAAATTCCATCAAAAGATTTTTTTATTGCCCTTTCCTATCAAGATTACCCTGTAAATATACCACTTTCTGAAAGATACAGATACTTCTTTTTACGCGACCGCTTTTATATAATTCTTATAGAATTAGGAACTTTTTTATTTTATCTTTAAACTGTAACCTATTGCCCTTTTCGTTAACTCCCTTATATACTCCTCAGGATCAATCCTTCCTTCCGGTTTTAAATTCAAACCAATAATAAGAGGAAAAGATAATTCTTCATACTTTTTCCTCTTTCTCTCCTCTATCTTCTGATATAAAGATTCCTCCACAAGTATCACTCCAAACTCACTGTTCTCAATAAAATGCTCCAGAATTTTAGAAAGCTCCTTTTCATCCTTTACCTTCCTTGTAATACAACCTGCGAGTCTAAAACCGGCATCATAACCTTCCTCCGTTAAAGCAAGAACCTTAATCTCTTTTTCTCTTTCCTTCATATTAAAAGTATCTCCTTCCTTATTTCATAGGTTTCTAAACCATGATACTTTCCAAAGGCAATAATTCTCAAATTTACAACCTCATTGTATTTTGAAATTATGTAAGCAAGGGGTATAGCAATTGATAAAGGGTCCTTTAAAAAACCCTTTATTGCCCATAAACTCAATACCTCCTCAAAACGTTTTTCAAAACCTATAATATCTCCCTCTGTTATTAACTTTGAAAGTTCTCGGTATTTCGTAGAAAATAAAATTTCTGAAACCTCCTTTAAACTCTGAGCCTTTAAAAGTGCTTTCCTCTGATTATCAGTTAAAAACCCGTAAGGTAGAAGCTCAATTTTACCGAGTGGACTTATACCGTATTTTAAATAAAGCAAAACACCTACTATATTTTTAAGATCAACCCAAGAATTTAACATATACCTTATAAATTCTTTATTGCCATCCCCCCCTTTTACCTTGCCAAAAGCATAACTGTAATATGAACTTTCTAAATAATTTTCAACAAATTCAATATCCTTTTCCCTTACTTTTTTGATCAATTTACTTGTTATAACAAAAGGAAGAGGAATTCTAAAAGTTAAAAGTAATTCAAGAACTTCTGAGGTTTCTTCCTTTGAAAGAAGAGACTTTAATTTTGGCTCATCAAGTTCAAGAACAGGGAAAAGAGCTGTTTCAATATCCTCCGGTTTAATATTTCTCATTTTCCCTCTTATAATTGCTCTTATATTTGCCACAACAAACCTTGAAAGGAGAATATATAGAAGTTCTTTCGGATTTCCTGAAGAAAATTCCATTATACCTTTAATTGTATCTGAAAAGTTTTTGTTAATTCCCCTTAATACTTTTTCTAAATCAATTTCTCCCCTTTCAATATCTCTTGAGTATTCCGTTTTTTGAAGATTTTCAACAAACTTTTCAAAATTTTCAGTCTGCAACAATTCTTCAATTTCCTGTCTTTTTAAAAGTTTTTCCTTTTTTGCCCTTATCCTTGCATTTATATACCCAAAATCATCCATACTAAATTTTAAAAATCTGATTAAAAAGTTTCTGCATTAAATATGGTTCTGCTTTTTTTAATCTTGATTCAAGAGTATTTAAAACCCTTATTTTACCATCTTTCCGCTCTATTATAACACCTGCAAATATACTTTCATCTTTTTGAATTTCAAATTGAAGTCCCATTTTTTCAACAAGCTCCCTTGTATATTCGTAATCTTTTGGAGAACAGATGATTTTCCCTTCTCTTTCACCATAATCTGTAAGAGCTTCTAAAAAAAGCTTTTCAAAAAATTCTCTATAGGTTCCGTTTTTCCTTCTCTTTTCTATATCCTCTTTTAAAATATCTAAAAGTCTTTCATAAATAGTATTTCTTGATAATAAAACTTCATTTAGTGCTTTAAGCTTTATTTCTGCAATTCTTTTAGCCCTTTCTATTTTTAAAAAATTTTCAGCTTCTTTTAACATTCTTTCTCTTATAGTTTCTTTTTCCTTTTCCAAATCTTCTCTAATTTTTTTTATTTCTAAAAAAGTTTCCCTTTCAATTTCCTCAATTATTCTATTTATTTTACTCTTTACAAATTCCTTAAGAGTCATTAAATTTTACCCATAAGCATAAAGGCTATAACAAATCCAAGTATGACTGTTGTTTCAGGTATCGCGAGCATTATTATAATCCATATAGCTGTTTCAGGTCTTTCAGCAATTGTTCCTGCACCTGCTGCACCAATTCTTGATTGAGCCCAACCTGTTCCAAGACCAGGTATACCAACAGCAAGAGCAACTCCTATATGAGCGAGTAGTTTTGAAAGGTCATCTCCACCTGCTTCCTGTGCAGCATGAGCTACTTCCTCTGCAAAAAGAATTGCTGATGAGATTACCATGAAGAATATTGTATACATAAGGAATTTTATTTTTTTCATTTTTACCTCCATAATTTTATTTTATTTCTGGGAGTGGAACCCCTTTTAATCTTTTAAATAAAGGTTTATATTCCCTTCCACCTGCTTCATAAAATTTTGTAAAAAATTCAACAAATTGAAGCCTTAATCCTTGAATTGTCGGGTCAAAAATTCCGAGTATAAAAGCAAGAACATGAAATAAAAACATTACTAAGATTCCTATCATTATGGACGGAAGTATACTTACAAATTTATTTGCTATCACTGCTATTATTGCAGAAGATAGTCCTATAGCCATAAGCCTTGCAAAGGAAAGTATATGGCCAAAAGCAGAAAATATTTCAATGGGTGCAGCAGGACCATGAAACTTAAAGGACATTATCATAAATAAAAATAGAAGAATAAGAAGAATTGATGATAAATAACCTGGAAGTATCTTAAGACTTGTTCCAGCAAGTAAAAGAAGTGATAAAAGACCCAATAACATGGAAAAAACACCTATTGCATGCTTTCCGTGCCCAAGATTTAAAGCATTATAAATACCAAGAATAAGACCAAGTATAACCTGAAATGAACCAAAACTAATTGCAATTAAAAGATATGTATTAGCATCATGAATTCTATGAAAAATCGGTTTAAACCCAATTTTTTCAAGCAAATCGCCAAACATCTCCATATACAATAAACCAAATAAAATTGTAAAAATACTTGCTAAAATATATGCAAAACTTATCCTCTTTATAAATTCATTTTTATTAAACTTTAAGTAAAGTAAAAGAAAAAGCAGAAAACTCAGAAAACCGTAACCAATATCACCAAGCATGAATCCAAAATATACCGGAAAGAAAATCGCCAAAACAGATGTTGGATCAAAAGTTCTATACACAGGTAATGAGAAAAATTCTATAAAAGGCTCAAAATTTTTAAAGAAAGAAGGGTTTTTTAGTATTACAGGAACTCTCTTATACTCTTCTTTCATAGGATTTGTCTCCTTTAAATAAATATTTTCCTCTTTTGAAATTTCTCTCAAAGATTCTATATCCTTTTCAGGTAAGAATCCCTCTAAATAAAAAAAGTATCTTGTAACAAATACACCTTTTTCCTTTATTTTCAATAAATCCCTTATATCCTGCAATATATAGAAACTGTTAAAAAGTATATTTAAATTTTTCTCAATAAATATTTTTTTTCTTAATTCATTCTCCTTAAATTTTTTGGGAATTTCTTCAAGTTTATTTCTCAAAAATTTAAGCATTTCCTTAAAGGATAGTTTTCCAATATCCTCCGGTAAACTTATTTCCGGTAAACCTTCCCTCCACAACCTTTCTCTCAACTCATTTTTAATTTCCGGAGAATAGGTTATAAGAATTGCTATTTGATTTCCCTTTATAACCCTCTCAAATATTTTTACTTTTTCACCATAATCCTTTTCAAAGTTTTCCTTAATTCTTGATAAAAGAATAAGCTCTTCTCTTGGTAAAAGAAGCCCTTTAACTTCAAAATTTTCAGGTATATGTATTTCCTCCTTTTCTATAAGTTCTTCAAAAACTTCAAGTATTTTTGTAAAGGAAAAGTATAAACTTCTCTCTTCAATAAGCTTCTTTTCCTCTTCCTTTATTTTTTGATATTTTAAATAAATTTCATTCAAATTATTCAATAAATCTTCAATGTTTTTAAACTCTATTTTTTCAATCCCATGGGGAAAAATTATCTCCTCCTTTTTTATTTCTTCAATCATACCGATAGCTCTATCAATCTTTTTTAAGATTTCTTTTTCCTTTTCTGAAATAGCAGGCTTTATAAATTCAAAATTCTCCTCAAGTTCTTTATCCTCAATGTGAAGAACTGATAATTCTTGTAATTTGCTTAAAAATTTATCAAGTTTTTCCTTTTCTCCAATTATTTCGACTTTTTTCATTCTTAAAGTAGCCATAGTTTATATTTCTCCTTTAAAAATTACATCTTCAAAAACTTTAAGTGCCTCCCCCTTATATTTTTCAATATTTTCTATAAGTTCTTTAGCTTTTTTCTTTCCCTCTTCATAAATTTTTTCACATTCTTCTTCTATTTTTAAAATTCCTTCTTTTATCAATTCTTCCTTTTTCTTTTCCATTTCTTCTTTGAATTTAATAAGCATTCTTTCTCCTTCAAGTTTTTCCCTTTTAAGTAGTTCTTCTTTTTCTCTTATTTTTTCTTCAATAAAAGGATAATTCTCCTCCTCTTCTTTCAAGAGGTAAAAAAGGTTTTCTCTTATTTTGATTTTATGGTTATGCATGTTGATTTATTTTAATTTTTAAAAGTTAATTATAAATTTTTTATAAACTTTAAATCAAATAGAGAGTGACTTTTGTTCCCTTTGAATATTCTGAATTTATTTCAATTTTTGCACCCATAAATTTTAATAACCCACTTACTATTGAAAGCCCAATCCCAAGGTGTCCTTTAAAAAGATGAAAATTTGTAACAAAGAAGGGAGTAAAAATTTTTTTAATATCAGATTTGGGAATACCTGTTCCTGAGTCAATTATTTCTAAAATAGTGTAATTTTTTTTGTTTATATTTATTTTTATAAGACCTGATTTGGATATGGAAACCTTTGAATTGTCTATCAATTCTTTCAAAATTATATCAAAGTAGTTTGAATCAGTAGTTATTTCTAAGATTTGAGGAGGAGAGTATAGATTTAAATCAAAAACAATACCATCTTCTTTTTCTCTTTCTAAAAAATTATTGATAAAATCATAAAGATTTATTTTTCTATTATTTAGAATAATTTTACCATCTATTATATTTTGTAAAATTAAAAGCCGAGCCATTTCCCTTTTTATTATTTCATGATTTTCTTGAAAGTCCAGTTTCTTTAAAAACTCGTACATATAAATTGGTAACATGATTAAAAAATTATTCTTATTCTATTTCCAATCCCCCTTTCCACATCAATTTGAATATCATAACCAAGGGTTTTAAATATAATTCCAGAAAGGGATAATGGCTCATTTATATCCTGGGGATCTAAAATTAGCTCAAGGTCATTCTTTGTTAATCCTATTCCAGAATCTTCAATCAGTATTTCACCTTCTCTAAAGTAAATGCTCATATAACCCCTGATCCTGTTAAAAGAAATTAAGTATTTGAATAAGTTTAGTAAAGCAATTTTTAAAAGGTCCCTATCTCCTTCACATATAAATTCCTCTTTTTCAATATTTATTTTAATTTTTTTTCTTTCAATTTCAAAGTCAAGGCTATTTAATACCTCCTTTACGATTTCAACAATATTAAATTTATGAATAGGTTTTGTTAAATTTTCAATTAATTCATCATATCTTTTATATTTAAGAATTGCTGCTTTTATGTTTATAACAGGAAGAATCTTTTTTGTAAAATTATATGCAAATTTTATATTTCTTTTTAAATAGAAATAAAGGGTAATAGTAGATAAATAGGCAAAGAAAATATTCATTTCACTACTAATTTCCTTGTTAGTATACACTCCTAAAACTCCTATTTCTTTTTCTATAAGGTTTGAATAAAAAAGGTATAATTTTTTATTTTTGTATTGAATTTGTTTTATGTTTTTTCTAATTTTATTCCTGCATAAATCATCATAAAAAAAATCATCCATAAAAAAAGAAGAGAAAAGGGAATTGATAGGCAAAATATCATCTTCAAAAAATAAAAAGAAATACTCAAAATCCTCAATTAATAACTTTCTTATTGTATAGTAAAGAATTTCTTTAAGATGTTCCTCTCTTTCACAATTAATAATCTTAAAAAAAGTAAAAGTGCTTAAATCAGAAAAAGTGTAATAAAAATCTTTTTTTTCTTCCAAATTTTTTGAGAGGTTTTTATAATTCAAAAAAAGAAAGAAAAGGGGATCTGTTTCAAGTATATTTTTCTCCCATCCTTCAAGCTTAAATAATAATTTTTCACCTTCTTCCAACCCTTTTTTTAAAGAATTCTGAATTTTGTTTTTTAACTCATCTTCCCTTTTTTTTATATAATATGAAAAAAGAAATGTTACTAAATCCTCATATTTTTTATCCAGTTCTCCTTCTATAAAAGTTTTTATACCTCTTTCATCAGAACTTTTTTTAATTAAAATATCATTAAATGGAGAAACTGTTATTTCATATCCATTCATTCTTATATTTATAGTGGCATCAATTGCTTCCCTTTCAAGAAAATTCTTTATGTATTTCAAAGCTTCCATTTCATTTTTTAAATTAAAACAGTTTAAAATTAATTCCTCAAATTTCATTTACATTTTTAATAGCTAATTTATCAATCTCAAGTTTTAAAATTTCCTTTGTTTTCTTTTTAATGTATATTTCATAGTTCTGAGGGTATTTTACTGGAATTGTAGAGGGGTCTCTTCCTTCTGATACAAGTTTAACAATGTTAAGAAATTCTATTGAATAATTTTTTTCAATATCATAGCTCATTAAAGCTCCCATTACAGCGTGTTTTTTTTCAAATCCAAAAACAGGTATTTTAAGATTTGTAAATTCTTCAATAAAGTATCTTGCAGAATTTTCGTCCAAAGTAAATTCACATGGCAAAAGTAAAAAAAGATCAATACCTGATAATTCTGAAAAAGCTTTTTTAATCTGTTTTCCCTGAACAAAAACAATTTTTATATCTATATTGAAAGTTTTTGAAGTCCTCTTTAATTCCTCTATATAGTTTGACTCAGAGTATTCATAGGGTAAAATTACTCCAACTCTTTTTACCCATTTCATAGATGAGGAAATTATTGTAAAAATTAGAGTGTGAGGAAGTCCATACCTTAAACCTGTCCCTGTTATCGGAATCTCATAAATTGGATTTTTTACATACCCTACTACACAGGGTTTTTCCCAGTTATTTTTTTTGTAAAATTCTAAAGCTCTGTCTCCCAGTAAGATTATCAATTTATATCCATCGATACTGTTTTTAAAATCTTCTGGTTTTATAAAAACTAACTTATCCTTAGATACTTCTTCTATCTTATTATTTATGTTTTCGTCGCCTATTCCATCTATTACAAGAATTTGCCCCCATATCTTACCCCCTATAAATATCAAGAATAATATCTTAATTATTTTTCTCATATTAAAATTTTATAGTATTATATTTAAAACTTCAAAAAATTATGAAAATATTAATTTTTATAATTTTTACCCAAGATTTTTTCTCTCTTTATGAGTATTATTCAAATAGATTGAAAAACATTCAGATTTTAAACAAAAGCCTAAAATTCAATTTAAATTTTTTTAATTCCATTGACTTTGAAGCTAATAAAAGATTTCCCTTATTTTATTTCTTTTTCTCTTATTATAATTACAGGGAATTTAATTCTTTTAGTTTTTGTTTTGATCTATTTAAAAAAAGAGTTGATACAACTATAAGTTTAGATGGTTTTTTCAGAAATGCTAATAATTACACAGAATATTTTCAGGATATTAAATTTAATTATTTGATTAATTTTGAAAAATTAAAATTCTTTTTTAATTTTAAATTTCCTTTATTTTATGAAAAAAAATTTAAGGAATTTTTAACTTTTGACGAGGAGTTAGTAGGGGACTTATATTTTGAAAATTTAAAAACTGGCTCTGGAATAAAATTTTTGAAAAAATTTATTTACTACATTTATTATATACCCGAAATAAAAAGTTTTTATTTGCCCTTTTATTTATACTTAAATAAAAACAAAATTTTTCCTTCTTTTAATATACTCTATTTAAATAAAAATGTTTCCTTTAAAACAGGTTTTTTGAAAAAAGTGAATTTTTTTAATTCAATAAGAGAACATGAATTTATTTTTGAAACAATTCCATTTATTTTTGAAAATACGGAAAGCCAAATAAATTCACTTTTATATTCACAAATGGAGATAAATTTTGAAAGGATTTTTTTGAATATAAGTTATAAAAAATTCTTTGATAATTACTTTGATGTTTTTTTTCTTGAAGGTAATAGTTTTTATAAAAAAAAGACAAGTAAATTAGAATTAACTTCTTTTGAATTTGTTTTTTTTAATAGAATTTTTATTAAATATCAAAATTTCAGTGATAATATTGATTTATTTTTTTTAAAATTTAAAATTATTTACAAGAATTTTATGTTAGAACCAGAAGGTATTTATTTTATAAAGGATAAATTTATTGTAAATAAATTTAAAGGAGGTTATATTTATAATAAAAAATACTACGTTTATATACAGTATAATTATGTGGAAAAAGAAGTTTTCCCTTTAAAAAAGGAGGTGAAATTTGGAATCCAGAAAAGATTTTAAATCAGGATTTGTTTCAATAGTTGGAAGACCAAATGTAGGTAAATCTACCCTATTAAATGCTTTAATAGGAGAATTCGTTTCTATAATCACTCCGAAACCTCAGACAACAAGGGTAAATATACTGGGAATAAAAACAACTCCAAAATATCAGATATGTTTCTATGATACTCCAGGGATGCTTGATAAAATTAAATATGAGTTACATAAAACAATGGTTGAAGAAGTAAAAAAGGTTATAGAGGATACAGATGTTATTCTTTTAATGGTTGAGCCTGTTCCTGAAATAGGGAGTATTGAAAGGAAGCTAATTGATATGATTAAAAGTTCAGGGAAACCTTCTATACTTATTATTAATAAAATTGACACAATAAACAAAAATGAGTTATTACCTGTTATTGATATATATAGTAAAGAGAATATTTTTAAAGAAATAATTCCTATCTCAGCATCACAGGGAGATGGAATAGATATTGTAGAAAGGGCAATTGTTGATTTATTACCCTATGGAGAAAAGTTTTATGAAGATGAGGAAATTTCCGATAAACCTGAAAGATTCTTTGTTGCAGAATTAATAAGGGAAAAGATTTTTAATCTTTACGGTGAAGAAATTCCCTATTCTTCTGCTGTTGAAATTGAGGAGTGGAGGGAAGAAGAAAAGAGGGTTTACATAAAGGCTATAATCTATGTGGAAAAGGAATCTCAAAAGGGAATTATAATAGGAAAGGGCGGAGAAAAGATCAAGAAGGTGGGAACTTTGGCAAGAAAGGATATAGAGAAAAAACTTGGTAAAAGTGTTTATTTAGATATATGGGTAAAGGTAAAAGAAGGCTGGAGAAGCGACCTTAATTTTTTGAAAAAAATAGGGTATATAAGTTAAAATTTTTTAAAGGAGGTTTTAAATGATGCATTTTTTTATCCCTATATTTATTTTAGGAGGTTTATCAAAAAAAACTTCTAAACAAGTTTATCCTGAAATAATTATAAAAAGTTCAGAATTCGGTTATGGTGAAATGATTCCCGTTAAATATACTTGCGATGGTGAAAATATTTCACCACCTCTTGAGTGGGAAAAAATTCCTGAAGAAACAAAAAGTTTTGTTCTTATATGTGATGATCCTGATGCACCAATGGGGACATGGGATCACTGGATACTTTTTAATATACCTAAAGATGTTAAGAAATTATCCCCAGGTATTCAACCTCTTGAAAAACTTGAAAATGGAGCAATTCACGGCAAAAATAGCTGGGGTAAACTTGGTTATGGGGGACCATGCCCGCCTTATGGAACTCACAGATATTTTTTTAAAATATACGCCCTTGACACTATCCTTGACTTAAAACCAGGTGCTACAAAAAAAGAAGTTCTAAAAGCAATGGAGGGGCATATAATCGGATACGGAGAGTTGATGGGAAAATATAAGAGAACTAAATAAAAATTTCTATCAGATTTTGACTTAAAAACGGCTGGTAAAGAAAGATAGGTTAGTTTAAAAGTTATTTAGAGAGAGTAAAATATTTTTTAATAAATTTAAAACAATTTAGCATGGATGTATAATTTGCTTTTCCTTTCATATTATAGGCGGGTCCGTGGTCAGGAGAAATTCTTAAAAAGGGTAATCCAAGAGAGAGGTGCACTGAAGGTCCTAAAATTTTTGAAGGAATTGTCCCTTGGTCATGGTAAAAAACAAATATAGCATCAAAATCTTTATAAAGGGAGTATCCAAAAAAAGAATCTGAAGGAAAAAAACCTTTTAAATTTTTTTTGAATTTTATATAATTTTTTAAAAATTTTTCTTCCTCTCCAAATTCTTCACCATGGGGGTTCAGAGATAAAAGAGCTATCTTAGGATTTTTTCCGATAATTTTTTTTATTTCCTTTTCAAAAACTCTTAATCTTTTTAAATAAAGCAAAGGTTTAATAAAATTAAATACCTCCTTTAAAGGTATGTGCTGTGTAAATAATCCCAAGAATTTATCTTTAAAATAAAAGGTCATTATTACTTCAGAAGTATCTTTATTAATTTTTTTACAAATATATTCTGTTTGACCTATAAAATCTGGAATTATTTTTCTTATCATTTCTTTTGAAACAGGACCTGTTAAAAGCATGCCTTTTTCCTTTTTAACTTTTTCTATTGCCCAGTTTAAGGATTCTATACCAAATTTTGCACCTTCTAATGTGGGATAATTTTTTTCTTCTTTTTTAATTTTATAAATTTCCTCAAAAGAAATATTTTTATTATCTAAATTAATTTTAAACTCCTTTGTTTTTTCAATAAAAAAATCAGGATCTGATCCTATTATAATCTCAAAGGAAGTTAATTTAATTTTTGATAAAGATTTTATTAAAATTTCAGGTCCAACACCAAAAGGGTCACCTGGTGCAATAAAAATTTTATGCATTCTTTTTATAAGTGTAATTTATGATTTTTATGAAATTTTCAAGTTCCTCTTTTTTAAAATTTTTCTGTGGTAAATCAAGAACTTCAAATTCAATGCATCTATCAACTAAATCTATTTTGATTTTATCCCCTTTTTTTACTCTATAAGAAGCCTTCACAATTTTTCCGTTAGCATAAACATAACCCTTTCTACAAGCTAATTTTGCATAATTTCTGCTCTTTATAAATTTTAAAATCTGTATTAACTTATCTATTCGCAACTTTAAAATTATTAATAAAGTATTTCAACATAAACCTTATTTCTTATTTCAGATGCTTTCTTTTTCAGTAATTCCTGAACTTTCTTTTGAAATAAAAGATTCTGCACCATGAATTTTACTTCATCAAAAGAAGGCTTTCCTCCTTTGTTATAAGAAATTTTTTTAAAAATATGATAACCAAAATCAAGATAAAAGGGTCCTAAAATTTCACCATTTTCAGCTTTTAAAAGGGAGTTTCTTACATCTTCCTTTAATCTATCTATGTGAACAAATCCAAGGTAACCTTTTCTATCTTTTGTTAAAGGGTCTTCTGAATATTTTTTTACTGCCTCTTCAAATCCCTTTTCTTTTGCGAATAAAAGTGCCTCTTTTGCCTTTTCTCTTGCTCTCACTGTATCTTCCTTAGATGGTAAAGTAGCAATAACAATCTGCCTTAACCTGATTTTATCTTCTTTTTTATCAACAACCTGAAAGATGAAAAATCCAAGGTCACCCTGAATTGGTTCTATTATTTCTCCCTTTTTATATGAAAAAATCTTTTCTTCTATTTCAGGTGGGAAAGTTCCCCTTTGAATAAAACCTATATCTCCTCCATTTACAGCAGTTGCTTTATCATCAGAGTATTTTAAAGCAATATAACCAAAATCACTTCCGGATTTAAGTTCCTTAAAAACTTCATCTGCTCTTTTTCTGGCATTCTCAACAATTTTTTCAGAAGGTCTTATCGCAATAAATATATGGGAAAGTTCAAATCCTTCAGGAAGTTCAGGAATTGAGTCTATGTATTTTTTATAAAAATTTTCAAGTTCAGTAGGAGTTATATTGATTTTGGGTGCTATATATTTTGCTATATATTTCTGGATATAAAGATTTCTTTCAACCTGTTCTCTGTATTTTACCCTTAGCTTTTCTTCATTTAATCCCTCTTTTTTCAGTTCCTCCTTAAAAATAGAGTCTCCCAACTCCTCTTTTATTCTTTTGATTTCATTTTCTATAAAACTTTCAACTTCTTCCTGGGTAACCTTTATTGTAGTATCCTTTTTGGCTTCATAAAGAATTAATTCATTTTCTATTAACTGTTCTAAAATTTTTTTTCTTAAATTTTCTTCTTCCTCCTTTTCCATTTCAGGTTTTAAAATTTTGAAAAAATCAACCATCTCTTTAAGTTCACTTTCAAGAATTGGCTTTTTATCAACAATTGCTATTATTCGGTCACTATAAACTGGAATCTGAGAAAAAAATAATAATATTAAAATTTTTATCATTCTTAAACCATTTCAATTGATAATCCAACAGCACCACCACCTCCGAGACATAAAGCGGCAAATCCCTTCTTTTTATTATACTGTTTGAGAGCATAAATAAGAGTCACAAGAATTCTTGCTCCCGAAGCTCCTATTGGATGCCCTATTGCAATGGCTCCCCCATGAACATTTATTTTATTTATATCAAGTTCAAGTGCTTTTATATCAGCGAGAATTTGAGCCGCGAAAGCCTCATTTATCTCCATCAAATCAAAGTCATTGGGATTTTTTAATCCTGATTTTTCAGTTAATTTTTTAATAGCCCCAATCGGAGCAAAGAATAAATCTTTTGGTTCAACAAAATTTGAGGAATAGCTAATTACTCTTGCAAGAGGTTTTAAATTTAATTCCTTTACCATTTTTTCTGAAGCTACTATAACACAGGCTGCACCATCATTTAAACCAGGTGCATTACCAGCTGTAACTGTTCCATCCTTTTCAAAAACAGGCTTTAAAGCAGCAAGTTTTTCAAGGGAAGTATCCTCTCTTACAGATTCATCCCTATCTATTATTTTTTCACCTTCCTTAGTTTTAATACTTATTGGTAAAATTTCTTCTTTAAATTTACCTTCTTTATGAGCTTTTACAGCTTTCATGTGGCTTTCATAAGCAAATTTATCCTGTTCTTCTCTTTTTATTCCTGCCTTTTTTGCAGTATATTCGGCAAGATTACCCATATGCTTATCATTAAAGGAACACCATAATCCATCATAAACCATATGGTCAATTAATTTAGCTTCGCCGTATTTTATTCCTGCCCTTAAATAAGTAAGATGAGGTGCATTTGTCATTGATTCCATCCCGCCACATACAGCAATTTCTATATCACCTGCTTTTATTGCCTGAACCCCAAGCATAATAGCTTTAAGACCTGAACCACATACTTTATTGATGGTAAAAGAAGGAATTTCCGGATTTAATCCGGCTTTTATAGCTGCTATTCTTGCGGGTGCTTGTCCGAGACCTGCTGGTAATACACAGCCCATTATAACTTCATCAATTTTCTCCTTGGGAATATTTGCTCTTTTAACAGCTTCTTTAATTACCATACCCCCGAGGTCTGTTGCAGAAAAAGAGGATAAATTTCCAAGTATTTTTCCTACTGGTGTTCTAACAGCTGAAACAATAAAGATTTCTTTCATTTTAAAATTTTTTTTAATTATTATGGGTTTGAACCTTATAAAATTTTATTTTAATATATTTTAATGGTAAAAGTAAAAGTAAGGTTTTTTGAAGAGTTAAGTGATTATCTCCCTTGGATTTAAGAAAAAAGAGTTTGAAATTAAGATAATTAATGAAAAGAGGGTGAAAGAAAGCATATACGAATTTATAGGTGATTATACGATATGCCTTGTTTGTGAAAGGAGATGTAAATTGAAAAGAGGAGACGTTGGTTTCTGTAAAACAAGAATGAATGTTCAAGATAAAGTATATACACTTATTTATGGGGATATTTCTTCTATAAGTGTAAATCCAATTGAAAAGAAGCCTTTCTTTCATTTTTACCCTGGAACAAAAGCTTTAACAGCTTCATCCTGGTCTTGTAATTTTTTATGTCCTTGGTGTCAGAATTATGAGATAAGTAAGGCTCCATATAATATCGGAAAAGGTAAATTTATTTCTCCAGAAAAATTTATTGATTTAATGGAAGAATTTAAATGTGAAGGGACAAGTATTTCTTTCAATGAACCAACTCTATTAGTTGAATATTCCCTCGATTTGTTTAAACTTGCAAAAAAGAAGAGTTTTTATAATACTTTTGTTTCAAATGGTTATATGACTGAAAAGACTTTAAATTTGCTTATAGATTCAGGTCTTGATGCTATTAACTTTGATATAAAGGGTAATAGAGATTTTGTTAAAAGATATTGTGGTGCTGATTTAGAAAAGATCTGGAGAAATATAAAAATTTCAAAAGAAAAGGGGCTCTGGGTTGAAATTATAACCCTTGTGATAGAAGGCTATAATGACAGGGAAGAGGATATAAGTGAAATTGCAAGGAGAATAAGAGACGAAATAGGAGAAGATATTCCTTATCATTTAACAAGATATTTCCCTGCTTATAAATTTGATGCACCACCAACATCGGTAAAAAGGCTTGAAATTTTAAGGGATATAGCAAAGGAGGAAGGTCTTTATTATGTTTATATAGGTAATGTTCCAGGTCATAGATACGAAAATACTTATTGTCATAAATGTGGAACTTTGTTGATAAAAAGGTATATTTTTGATATTATTGAAAACAGGATCATAAATGGAAAGTGTTTTAATTGCGGTGAAAATATCAGAGGTTTTTTTAAAATTCTTGAAAGTTAATTAATTTTTGAATAAAATATTTAAATGAGAATTTTATTTTTAATTTTATTTATAACTTTATCGTGTGTGACAGTTTATGAGCATCATGGTCCACCACCTCATGCTAAGGCTTACGGTTTAAGAAAAAAAATTCTCTACTTATATTATCCTTCACTTGAAATATATTACCATCCCGAAAGAAATGTTTATATAATTTTTCAAGGGGGAAAATGGGTAGAAGTGAGTGAAAAACCGAAGGATATTGAGAAATATGATTATGTAGTAATAGAAACAGAGGAGGAAAAACCCTGGCTTAAACATTCTTATTACAAAAAGAAGTATCCAGCTAAAAAGGGGAAAGAGAAAGGTAAAAAATAGCTATTAACTTTATTAATCCATAATAAATCTTGAAAGTTAATGTTTTAATTGAATAAAATTTATCTTTAAGGTTCAATTCCTTCCTTCTTTTCTTAAATCATCTTAAAGGAGGAATAAAATGAATTTTAATGTTAAACCCTTTAAAAACGAACCTTTTACCGATTTTACTAAAAAGGAAAATATTGAAATTTTTCAAAATGAAATTAAAAAAATAGAATCAGAATTTGGAAAAAAATATCCATTAATAATCGGAGGAGAAAAAATTTATACAAAAGAAACATTTAAAAGTATAAATCCTTCTAAAAAAGAGGAAGTGGTTGGAGAATTTTCAATTGCTGAAAAGGAACACATTGAAAAGGCACTTGAAGCCTCATGGAAAGCTTTTGAAGAATGGAAAAGAATTCCTGCAAAAGAAAGGGCAAGCATTCTTTTGAGGGCTGCTTATCTTTTAAGAAAAAGGAAACACGAATTTTCTGCTACAATGGTTCTTGAAGTAGGAAAAAATTATGCTGAAGCAGACGCTGATACAGCAGAAGCTATAGATTATCTTGAATTCTATGCAAGAGAGGCTGTAAGGTACGGAGAATTTCAACCTTTAACACCTTTTGAGGGTGAAATTCCAGAATATTTTTATATTCCCCTTGGTGTTGGAGTAGTAATTCCGCCTTGGAATTTCCCCCTTGCTATTACTCTTGGAATGACAACTGCAGCAATTGTCACAGGCAATTGTGTTATCTTGAAGCCTTCTTCTGATGCCCCTTTAATTGCCTATAAATTTGTAGAGCTTATGCATGAAGCAGGTCTTCCGAAAGGTGTTCTCAATTTCCTTACTGGTTCAGGTTCTAAGGTAGGTGATCCTCTTGTTGCTCATCCTAAAACAAGGTTTATTGCCTTTACAGGTTCAAGGGAAGTGGGCTCTCATATTTATGAACTTGCTTCAAAGGTTCAGCCTGGCCAAAAGTGGTTAAAAAGGGTAATAGCTGAAATGGGAGGAAAGGATGCGATAATTATTGATAGTGAAGCAAATCTTCTCGATGCAGTAAAATGGACCATTGTATCAGCCTTTGGTTTTCAGGGTCAAAAGTGTTCTGCCTGTTCAAGACTTATAGTTCATCAGGATGTTTATGATAGGGTTATTGAAATGCTTAAAGAGGAAACAAAAAAGATAAAAATAGGTCCAGCAAAGGAAAATTACTTTATGGGACCTGTTATAAATGAGTCCTCTGAGAAAAAGATACTTAGTTACATTGAGATAGGAAAAAAGGAAGGTAAATTGTTAACCGGAGGTAAAAAGGCAGATTTAAAAGAGGGGTTTTATATAGAGCCAACAATATTTTACGATGTTGATGAAAATGCAAGAATTGCTCAGGAGGAAATTTTCGGTCCTCTTCTTTCTGTTATAAAAGCAAAGGATTTTGACGATGCTATAAGGATTGCAAATAACAGTGATTATGGGTTAACAGGCTCAGTTTTCTCTTTAAACAGAAAGAATATAATAAAGGCAAAGGAAGAATTTTTTGTTGGTAATTTATATATTAACAGAAAATGCACTGGTGCTCTCGTTGATGTTCATCCCTTTGGTGGATTTAATATGTCAGGAACCGACTCAAAGGCAGGTGGAAGGGATTATCTATTACTTTTCCTACAGGGAAAAAGTGTTTCAGAAAGGATTAGCTTTTAAAGGATACTTATAAAAATATTGTTGAAAAAGTTTAATTTTTAAAATTATAATATGTAGATGATTTATTATTTATTGATTTCACGTCATGGAAAAGATTGAGAGAGGAAAGGAAAAAATTTTAGATGAAAAAATAATAAGAGAAAATAAAGGAAAGAGAATTATTGATTTTGTTAAAGATGAAAATTTTCTTGTTGCTATAGTTGACGGAAATCCAAAGGATTTAACTTACACAATTAAAGGAACGGAGAAAGAGATAAAACTTGTTGATTTTGAACACCCTTTGGGAAGAGAGACTTTCTGGCACACTTCTTCGCATGTGATGGCTCAGGCAGTAAAGGAACTTTTTCCTTTTGCAAAATTAACAATAGGACCTCCCATTGAGAATGGATTTCACTATGATTTTTTTATGGGTGAAAAAACCTTTACTCCAGAAGACCTTGAAAAGATAGAAAAAAGAGCAAAAGAAATCATTGAGAGAGATTTAAAAGTCGAGAGAATTGAAATAAAAAAGGAAGAGGCTATTAAAATCTTTAAAGAAAGAGGAGAGGATTTTAAGGTTGAGCTTATAAATGAAATTAAAGATGATATAGTGAGTTGTTATAAACAGGGTGATTTTATTGATTTATGTACAGGTCCACATCTTGTAAGGACTGGTCTTATTAAGTCCTTTAAAATTCTTTCCTCCTCATCCTCTTACTGGAGAAAAAATGAAAAAGGTCCGGTTCTTCAAAGAATTTACGGGATTTCCTTTCCTCAAGAAGAGCTTTTAAAGGATTATTTAAATAAAATTGAAGAAGCAAAAAGAAGGGATCATAGAAAATTGGGAAAAGAACTTTCGCTTTTTATTTCTTCAGAAGATGTTGGAGCAGGTCTTATTCTATGGCTTCCAAAGGGTGCATTTATAAGGAGGGAAATAGAAAATTTTCTTTTTAAGGAACATTTAAAAAGAGGTTATCTTCCTGTTTATACTCCTCATGTTGGTAAAAGTAAATTATGGGAAATATCAGGGCATCTTAATTTTTATAGAGAGAACATGTATCCTGAAATGGAATTTTCTGAAGAGGGTTCTTATTTTATAAAACCGATGAACTGTCCCTTTCATATTCAGATTTATAAAAATGAGCTAAGGAGTTACAGGGATTTACCCCTTAGATTGTTTGAGTTTGGAACAGTTTATAGATATGAAAGAAGTGGTGTTTTACATGGTTTAACAAGGGTAAGAGGATTTACTCAAGATGATGCCCATATATTCTGTACACCCTATCAAGTTGAAGAGGAAATAAAAGGAGTTATTGATTTTGCCTTATTTGTTCTTTCAAAGTTTGGTTTTAAGGATTATAAAGTTTATATTTCTACAAGACCTGAGCAATATGTTGGAACACCTGAGATGTGGGATTTGGCGACAGAATCTCTTATAAAGGCAGCAAAAGAAGCTTCTCTTAAATTTGAGATTGCAGAAGGTGAAGGTGCTTTTTATGGCCCGAAAATTGATATTTTAATAAAGGATGCTATAGGAAGAGAATGGCAATGCACAACAATTCAATTTGATTTTAATTTACCTCAAAGATTTGATTTAACTTTTAGAGATAGTGATGGAAAGGATAAAAAACCCTATATGATACACAGGGCACTACTTGGTTCTTTTGAAAGATTTTTTGGTGTTTTAATTGAGCACTATGAGGGTAATTTCCCTTTGTGGCTTTCTCCTGAGCAGGTGAGAATTTTGCCTTTAAGTGAAAAAATCTTTGATTATGCAAGAAAAATTGAAGATATTTTAAAAAAAGAGGGTTTAAGGTGTAAAATTGATTGTGAAAATGAAAAACTTGGATATAAAATCAGAAAGGCAGAAATTGAAAAAGTCCCATATATTCTTGTTGTTGGAAAAAAGGAAGAGGAGAATAAAACAGTATCAGTCAGAAAACATAAAGAAGGGGATTTGGGTTCAATGAGTATTGAAGAATTTATTTTAAGAATCAAAGGAGAACTTGAAAATAGTTAGGTTCTATTTCCTTAAAAAATTTTCTTTATTTTCTTTTTGATTAAAGTTTGGAAAAATTTCTCAATCAGGTTCAATTCCTTTAAAAAATTATTTTTATTTTATGGGAAGAAAATGGTATCCAAGAGGTCCGGTTGCAAGAGATAGAGAGCCTTATAGGATAAATGAAGAAATAAAGGTAAGGGAAGTAAAGGTTGTTGATGAAAATGGGAAGTTCTTAGGGGTAATGCCAACAAGTGAAGCTCTTGAACTTGCCTATGAAAAGGGACTTGACCTTGTTGAGATAGTTCCAACAGATAATCCACCACTTTGTAAAATACTTGACTATGGAAAATTCAAATATGAAATGAAAAAGAAGAAAAAACATACAAAAACTGCTGAAGAGAAAGAGATCTCCTTTAGACCATCGACAAGTGAGCATGATCTTCAGCTTAAAATTAAGAAGATGAGAGAATTTATAGAAACTGGTCATAAGGTAAAGGTTAGGTTATTTTTTAAGGGGAGAGAGATGGTTTTAATTGATACTCAGGGTAAAGCAATAATGGAAAAGTTCTTTGAAAAAGTAAAGGATTTTGCAGAACCTGAGGGGGAAATTAAAAAGGTTGGAAATAGGCAAATTGTTGTTATAATGAAACCAAAAAAGAAATAATTATATAATTAAAAAATCAGGAGGTGGAAAATGGGAAATAAAACAATTGAAATTGTGGAAGAGGGAATTGGTGAATTAATACAAAAGCCGGATGTGGAGGAGTTCAGGAAATTTGTAAGAGATAAAAAAAGAAGAACTTTAGTTGAAAAAGTAATGGATGAGAAAGAGGCAGTAAGTCAATTTATAAAAGATGGAGATTATATAGGAGTTGAACTTTATGGAACTGTAAGAGCTCCTCTTTCAATAATAAGGGAAATTGTAAGACAGGGAAAAAAGAATTTGCGTCTCGCAGGTCAGGGATTACTTGAAATAGATTACCTTTTGGCAGCAGATCTTGTAACTGCTATGGATGTAACATATATAGGTTATGAAGTTTTAGGTTTATCACCAATATTCCGAAGGGCAGCTGAAAATGGAAAAGTAAAAATTGTTGAATGGTCTAATGCTGCAATGGCCTGGAGATTTAAAGCTGCTGCTATGGGTGTTCCCTTTATCCCCATTAGAAGTATGCTTGGCAGTGATACCTTCAAATATTCAGCAGCAAAAGTAATAATGTGTCCTTTTACAGGTATAAAGTTATGTCTTTTACCTGCATTGATTCTTGATGTGGGAATTATACATGTTCATAAGGCTGATAAATATGGAAACTGTGTTATAGAAGGTATTTCTGGATTTGCCTTTGAAATGGCAAGAGCTTCAAAAAGGCTCATAATAAGCACAGAAGAGATTGTTTCAACTGATGAAATAAGGAGGTATCCAGAAAAAACAATTATTCCTTATTTTCTTACTGATGCTATTGTTTATGCCCCTTTTGGTTCCCATCCAGGTGAGATGGTTTATTTATATGAAAGGGATGAAGAACATTTGAGGATGTTTTTAAAGATGTGTGAAACAGAGGAAGGGACGAAAAAATATATGGATGAGTATATATATTCTGTTAAAAATCATAAAGAATACCTTGAAAAGATTGGAATTGAAAAATTGATGAAATTAAAATATGAAAAAATGGGGAGGTAAAAATGAAATATTCAAAAACTGAGTTAATGATTTTTGTAGCAGCAAGGTTAATGGAAGATTATTCAACATGTTTTATAGGCACAGGTATTCCGATGCTTGCGGCTTCTTTAGCTCAGAAACTTCATGCTCCCCATCTTATTCCAATATTTGAATTTGGAGGAATAGGAGCTAACTTAAAAAAATTACCAAGAGCAGTTGGTGAGGGAAGAACTTTTTATAGAGCACTTGCAGCAACTGGAATCTGTGATATTATGGAATCTGCCCAGAGAGGCTTTATTGATTATGGATTTTTAGGTGGTGCTCAAATTGATCCTTACGGAAATTTAAACACAACGGTTATAGGAGAACATTCAAGACCAAAGGTAAGATTGCCCGGTAGTGGAGGAGGAAATGATGTAGGTTCCCTTTGCTGGAGAACTATTATTATAATGAAGCATGAAAAAAAGAGATTTGTTGAAAAAGTTGATTTTATAACAACCCCCGGATATTTAGGAGGAAAAGGAAAAAGAGAGGAAAGTGGTTTACCAGAAGGGACAGGTCCTTATAGAGTTGTGACAGATTTGGCTCTTCTTGATTTTGATGAAGAGACAAAGAGAATGCGTGTTATTTCTCTTCATCCTGGTGTTACACTTGAAGAGGTTAAAGAAAATACAGGTTTTGAACTTCTTGTAAAGGAGCCCCTTGAGGTGACACCTGAGCCAACAGAGGAGGAACTTAGAATATTAAGAGAGGAAGTGGATAAAGAAAGATATTACATTTGAAGTATAAGTTAGAAACTTTAAAAGCATCTATACGATTTATATCCCTATTAGAAAAATAATTGTTCTTTATATAATTATCAAGAAGCGAAATATTTCGCACCCTAAAGGTTGTAGGTTCCATAGAAGTATAAGATCAAGGAAATAAATTTTAGAAAAAGGGTAGGCGCAGGCTTTAGCCTGCGAAATATTTCTTATATTAAGGATGGAGGTGATAGATGAAAAGATTAATTTTAGTTTATTTAGTTTTATAGCCTTTTATAGTGTTAGATATGTTGCATCACCAAAAAAGAAGTAAGATTAATAGGGAAGTAGAACCGGTTAAAGTGAAACCTCACAAAAAGGTTGGTATGCTTTATGTGGTTTATTTCCCCTCACAGATAACTCACCTGAAGATATAATCCAGAAATATAATTTAAAAAATGTTAAAGCAAAAAGTTATTTTAGTTTAATGGATCATTTAATTTCTTTATTTACAAGCTTTGTTACAATAGTTACTCTAACGATAGAAGTTGAAGGTGAACCTGCTCAATGAAATAAAATTTTAACTTTTCCTTTGGAGCTCCCCTTCTTAAAAAATTAATCAAAGTGTTTTATGAATTCTTTACCTTTTATAAAAGTATTTAAATTTATTTCCAATTTATTTTCTGGTACTTTACTTTTAATTATTTCCTCCCATTTTTTTATATCAAAGGGTAAAAAATTTGAAAGGAATCCGAGAAAAAATATATTCAACACCCTTATATCTTTAACTTCTTCTGAAATTTTTTTTGCAGGTATTATAAAGAGTTTAGAGGAAATATCTTTCAGCATTTTTTCTACATCCTTCGGGTAACTTGTAATCCCAAGAGAAACAAGAGGAGGTATAATTTCTAAATCACTCATTATTATCAAAGGCTCATCCTTTTTTAGATAATGAACCCATCTTAAAGTTTCAGCCTTTTCAAGGGAAAGTAAGATATCTCCTTTACCCTTTTCAATAATTGGTGAATAAACTTTTTCCCCAATCCTTACATGAGAGAATACACTTCCTCCTCTTTGAGACATTCCATGGACTTCGCTTTTTTTAACATCAAATCCAGATTCTATTGCTGTAAGAGCAAGAATCTCAGAAGCAAGTAAAATTCCCTGACCTCCAACGCCGCATATTATTATATTGAATTCTTTCTTATCCATTTTAACTTATAGCTCCCTGAGGACAAATTTCTTTACAGACTTCACATCCTACACATAAAAGGGGTGATATAGAAATTTTACCATTTAAAGCTGAGATTGCAGGGCATCCAAGTCTTATACATGCCTTACATTTTTCACCAAGGCACTTTTCTTCATCAATTTTCATTTTAGTTTTTTTTGCAAAATTTTCCCTTACTTCCTTTAAGAGGGCACAGGGTCTTTTTGAAATTATAACATTTAAATTTTCACTTTCAATTGCTTTTTTAATAGTTTTTAATGTTTCCTTTAAATTGTAGGAATCAACTTCATAGATTTCCTCAACTCCAATTGCTTTTACAATATCATAGATATTAATTTCCCTTGTTTTTTCTCCCTTAGCAGTTATTCCAGTTCCAGGGTGATCCTGATGACCTGTCATTGCTGTTGTTCTATTATCAAGAATTATCAGAGTCATTTTCCCCTTATTGTAAATTGCATCAATTAAACCTGTTATACCAGAATGGAGGAATGTTGAATCACCTATGACAGCCACTATTTTCTCTTTTCCTGCTTTTTCAAAACCAATAGCATTTCCAATTGATGCTCCCATACAGATGCATGTATCCATTGCGTTATGTGGAGGGAGTGCTCCAAGGGTATAGCATCCAATATCACCTAAAACTGTTACCTTTAACCTTGAAAGAGAATAAAAAATACCTGTATGAGGGCAACCTGGGCAGAGTTGGGGTGGTCTTTTAACAGTTTCAAAGTTTTCTGGGTGAGGTAATTCTTCATTTTTGTATCCCTTTCTTATAATATCACAGGAAAGTTCGTCTAAAATAGGAAAATATTTTTTCCCTTCAGCCTTAAATCCAAGGATTTTTATTTCTTCTTCAATAAAGGGTTCATTTTCTTCAACAACTATAACTTCTTTAACATTTTTATAAAATTCTTTAAAAAGTTCCTCAGGAAAAGGAAAAACCATCCCGAGTTTTAAGAACCAGGCGTCTTCAAATACTTCTTTTGCATAATTGTATGAAACACCTGAAGTAACAATACCTAAACCATTTTTACCCTTTTCAATTCTGTTTATTTCAATCTGTGAAGAAAGTTTTTTTAACTCAAGAAGTTTTTCTTCAAGAATTTTATGACGAACTTTTGCATTTACAGGCAATAGAACAAACTTGGAAAAATTTTTGGTGTAATTTCTTAAAGGAATTTCTTTTCTTTCATTTACATAAACAATTCCCTTTGTATGGGAGACTCTTGTTGTTAATCTAACTAAAACAGGAATTTCAAATTTTTCAGATAATTCAAAGGCAATTTTAACAAAATCATAAGCTTCCTGAGGGTCAGAAGGTTCAAGTAATGGTATTTTTGCAAATTTAGCATATCTTCTATTATCCTGTTCATTCTGAGAAGAATGCATTCCAGGGTCATCACAGGTAACAATTACAAATCCAGCATTAATACCTGCATAGGCAGAGGAGAATAAAGGGTCAGCAGCAACATTAAGACCCACATGTTTCATTGATACTATTGCTCTTTTTCCTCTTATTGCTGCTCCTAATGCTACTTCAAAAGCTACCTTTTCATTGGTTGACCATTCTGCCTCAATTTCTTTATATTTTGCAAGATTTTCAAGAATTTCAGTAGAGGGAGTCCCAGGGTAACTGGCAGCCACACTTACACCAGATTCCCAGGCACCTCTTGCAAGTGCTTCATTACCTGATAAAAATAATTTATTTTTCACAATTCCCCTCCATCTTTTGCAATAAAAAAGTTAGTAGTATTAAATAATAAAGCAAAAATTTTTGATTTTCAAATTTCAATTATACTTTATGATTTCTTCTTTCAAGATCATAATAATTGTTTTAAAAATTCCATATAAAATAGAGTATTTGTGAAAGTTAGCATCTAAAAAGGGATAGATAAATAGAAAGAATAAAATCACGCATATCCCTAAAACTTTTGAAACTTTATTTCATTTCATTAGTAATCACGTCTAATAAGACACCAATTAGAAAGTCTTTTCGTTTTTTTAATGAATCTTTCAATTTTGCTTTAAATAAATCTTTCTTTTAAAATTAAAATATGACAACAGAAACAGTGAATATTCTTGCACTTATTTTAGGAGACCTTGCTTTGATTCAACCCCTTATTTTATCTTATTTTACAAATAAAC
>JBDRZP010000024.1 GCA_039804025.1 candidate division WOR-3 bacterium | reverse complement strand
TTTTTCCTCTCTCTGTTAAATGCCTTTCAGGATCTTCTATTTCAGATTTTGCTTCACCATGCTGAACTAAAAAGAAAATATTTTCCATGTTAAATCAATGACTTTACAAAAGTCCGGCATTTTTTAATGCCTCTTCAACCTTAGGGTCTTTTTTTGCAAGCTCCTTTAATGCACGCTCAAGTCTTTCTTCTCGCTCTTCGAGCTCTTTATTTTTCCTTATAGCTGGTGCAAGGGCAGTTCGCCTGTCCCAGATAACAAAACCTATCAATATCCCCATACCTCCAAACAGTATCCCAAATCCCCAAAGCATGAAACTCTTCAAGTCATCTATTTGTTTCTGAAGAGAAGCCTTTGTGTCATCAATCCTTTTATTTATATCCTCTATTCTTTGATTAATCATCTTAAAGCCTTCCTCCACTTTAACCTCTAACTTGATGAGCCTGTCTCTGTCTTCTTGTGTAAAGGTAACCTCTTTCGCAAAAGAAGGACTAAAAGCTTTAAACAAAGTAAATAGAATTATTAAAACTATAGTTTTTTTCATACCTTTATTTTATCTCAAAAACTATAGGACTGTCAAAGTTAAAATTACAAGAAGTAACTACTACAAAAGTTCTTAATTTTTCTTTTTCCATAAATATACCGCAATTCTTTTTGACTCCAAAAGCATCTTTTGTTGCCTCACTAACTATTTTTCAAAAAATTTGATAATTTTAAATTTTAATTAAAAGTAAAATAACTATTGGACCTTTTAAAAGTTGAGAATCTAAAAAATACCTTTCCTCTCTTCTTTCTTCTATCGGTTTTTTATCTGTGATTTTTAAGAATAACTCGTTGTAATAATGAAATTTAAGAAATGAACTTGATATCCTTATTTTTAAATCTAAATTTTTAATTAAAAAAGGAACACTTACTCCACTTACAAAAACTGCATAAAAATGATGAATATAATGTTTTAAGTGATCATCCTGATTAGGATACTTTACCCAATAAAAGGTGTATGAATAACCGGGAATTAATAAAAAAACAAACTGACCATTTAAAGTTTTTAAAATTGAACCTTTTTCAAAACCAAATTTAAGATTAAAAGAAAATTCTTTCTCTAAATGATATTCCTTATATTCTCTCAAATATTCTTTATAATCTTCTTCTGAACTGCGAAAATCCCCTCCCAGACCATAAATAAAAGATTTTTTCTTAAACTCAATAAAATAATCATCAGGTATTATATTCCCTCTCAAGTTAAGACCCAGATAGAAAGATATCAGAATTGAAACAATCATAAAACAATTATAACCTTTTTCAATTCATTTTTTAATTCATTCTTTTTAATTCTTAAAAAGTATATTCCCTTCTTTAAATTTTTGAATGGAAATATAGAATCTTTTACTTTAATTTCTTTTATCTTTCTTCCGGAGATATTAAATATTTCAATTTTAAAATTTTCTTTTGTTTTCAATGAGTAAGAAGGAGTTAAAATTGTTGGCAGATTCAAAGATATTTTATTACAATTTTTTTCTGAAATTTTTAATTGTACGATTTATATACATATTAGAATAATAATTGTCCCTTATATAATTTTTCAAAAAATATTCAAGAGGAGGAGAATTATTAAGGCTTTTTTGTGGTTTTTGTGGATTATACCATAGAAGGTAATTCATCAAATAGTAGTTGAATTTATCAGGCTGAATAATCTCGTTTAAATTCCACTCAATTAAATGTTCGTAGAAAAGTCTATTAAATCTTTCTACAAAAGCATTACTCTGGGGATCTTTAAGTAATTCTTCAAATTCTCAATTTTTTCTTTTTCCTCTTTTCCCTTATTACCACTTTGCCGGTTTTTGCATAAAAAGAAATTTTTGCTTTTGGATTTATAATTTCATTTCTATCTTTAAGATATCTTATTATTTTTGCAATAGTAGAAGCGGAAATTGGCTTTATTCCTTTATTTTTGCAAAATTCACAGTCGCGGAATTTCCCATCTTATTTTCTTTATATATTCAACAACTTCAGGGTAAAGAGTCTTTTGTCTTCTTCTTATAGGTGCTCTTGATTTAGGAATAAGAGCAGAAACATCATAATTTTTATCTTTTAGCTTCTTTTTCCATAAGAAAACAGCTCTTTGCAATATTGAATGCTTCACGCGTTAACTTTTCTCCATATTTTTCATAAACTATTTAACCTTAATCTTTTTAGCCACTATTTCACCATATTTTCTCTCTATTTCCTCCAAATTATAACATGGCATTTTAAATTCTTTCGGTCTTATAAAATAATTTTAAAGTATTTCTCTATCTTTATTCAATAATTCTATCATCTTTTTAAAATTTTTCAAAAATTCTTTTTCTAAAGGTTTTCAGTCTTTAAAATGCTAAAAAAGTTATTCAGTATTTATAAATATCTTTTATGGCATCTTCAATTCTTTGAAACTTAAATTTGTAACCAACTTTTAAAAGATTAGAAGGAACAACTCTCTGACTCTGTAATATCAAATTCTCAGCCATTTCGCCCATCATAAATTTTAATATAAAATCAGGAATATAAAATAAAAGAGGTCTTTTTAAAACATTTGAAAAGGTTTTATAGAAATCTAAAGATTTTACAGGGTTAGGAGAAACTAAATTAAAAATACCTTTTAAATTTTTGTTATCAATAAAAAAAGAAAAAATCTCATAAACATCTTCAATATGAATCCAGGAAATCCACCTGTTTTTATCACCAATAATTGAACCAAGAAAAAATCTAAAGGGTAATTCTATTTTTTTAATAAAACCACCATTACCCAAAACAATACCAAGTCTTGCAATAACCCTCCTTACTCCCATCTCTTCTATTAACTCTGAAGCTCTTTCCCACTCTTCTACTACATATGAAAGAAAATTATTACCCTTTTCTCCCTTTTCATCTATTTCTTCATCACTTCCCTTATAATAACCTATAGCTGATGCTTGAATAAAAACTTCTGGTCTAACTTTAAAAATGCTTATAAAATCACATAATTTCTTTGTAAAATTTACCCTGCTTGTAAAAATTCTTTCTTTTTTAGATTCAGTCCACCTTAATGAAAAAATATTTTCACCCGCAAGATTTATTACAGCATCAAAACCATCAGTATCTATATTTCCAATTATATCTCTTCCATTCCATAAAAAAGCTTTAAATTTCGTTTTCTCAGGTTTTCTTGTAATAACAAAAATTTCATAACCCTTTTGAAAAAAATTTTCTGAAATATAACTTCCTAAAAACCCACTTGCACCTGTTATCAAAATTCTCATATTTAAACAAATATTAAAAGAAATCCTGCTAATAGAGATAAAAAGGAACCAATTAGAAAGGGAATTTTAAGTCCAAAAGTTTCCCAGAAAATTCCAAATATAAAAGAGGCAATTAAAAGTCCGATACCCTGAAGAAAATAAAAGAGCCCAAATCCTGTCCCTTTTTTATCTTCAGGCAAAAAATCAGATATTATTGCCCTTTCAATTCCCTCTGTGAATCCATAATAGATTCCATAAAACATAAATAAAAATAAAAAAGTTTTTAAATCCTTTGCAAAGGCAAAACCAAGATAAGATAAAGAATAAATAAGCCATCCTAAAAAAAGAATTCTCTTTTTTCCAAACCTATCAGCCAAAAAACCAGCAGGCATAGAACTTAAGGATTTAATCAAATTAAAAACACTCCATAATAAAGGTAAACTTGCAAGAATTAAACCTTCCTTTTTAGCCTTTAAAATTATAAATGTATCAGAAGAATTAGATATAGTAAAAATAAAAAAAACAAAAAGAAAAAAATAATATTTAAAAGGCAATTTAAAATAAAAGGAGAAACTTTCTTTTTTTAAAATCAAATTTTCTTTTTTTTCCTCTTTTACAAAAATGGAAATTGAAAGGACTGCCAATAAACCTGGAATTAAAGAAAAATAAAATATCTCCCTTATTGAAAAATGTGTAATAAGTAATAAAGCAAATAGTGGTCCTATAAATGCTCCCAAATGGTCCATTGCCCTCTGGAAGGAAAAAGCCTTTCCTGAATGCTCTTTTGAAACTGATAAGGCAATTAAAGCATCTCTTGGAGCACTCCTTATACCCTTACCAGTTCTATCAAAAAATCTAAGAAGGATAACATAAAAGATATTATTCGCAAAACCAAGAAGAGGTCTTGATATTGCAGCAATTAAATAACCTGATACTGTAACTTTTTTTCTTTCTTTAAGTTTATCTGAAAAATAACCTGAAATAAGCTTGAAAGTGCTGGAGGTAAATTCTGCAATACCCTCAACAATTCCAAGACCCTTTGCTCCCTGCTTTAAAGTTTCAGCTATAAAAACAGGTAATAAGGGATGAACTATTTCCGAAGCAATATCATTTAAAAGGGAAGTTAAACCGAGAAAAAATGTATTTCTATTTAACCATTTTTTCATAATTTAAAAATTTCATAAGAATTATAAAGGAAATTATCCCTGGAATAACAATAATTCCCCACATAATTAAAGGAGTTTTTATAAATAAATCAAGAATAATACCTCCATATACAGGTGCACTCGCCCATCCAAGCCCCTCAAAAAGTCCAAGAAATCCTATATATAAACTTTTCTTTTCTTCCTTAGCATAAATTGTCACAACTGTCGTTAAAAGTGGAAGAGTAAACATCTCACCGGAAGTGAAAATAAAAACAAATATAGCAAAATCAATAAAATTTCTTGCAAAGGAAAATAGAAAATATCCAAGAATATAAAGAAAAATTCCTGTAAGTAAAGCTCTTTTTATACCTAACTTCTCAGAAAATTTTGTAAATAAAATCTGTAAAAAAACAACTGAAAGCCCATTTATTGTGTATAAGTATCCTATATAAATATTTGATAATCCTCTTTCCTTTGCAAAAACAGATAAAGTTGAAATCATCTGACCTGCTAAGGTAAAAATTAAATAAGAAGAAAATAAATAAATTAAAAAAAATTTGTCCTCAAAGATATCTTTTATTTCTTTTAAAAATGGACTTTTATTCAAAACAGGTATCTTTGGACAAATAACACCAAATTGAATTAAAGGTATAACTAAAAGAGAAAATAAGGAAGATAAAGAAAATAAAAGCAAATATGATAAGGAAGATAAAAAACCTCCTACAGCAGGACCAAGAGCAAAACCTAAATTTGTTCCAATTCTTATAACTCCAAAAGCTCCCGGTCTATCTTTTGGAGGTAAATAAACACCAACATAAGAATCAGAACCAATTTGAAAAAAGGAAAAACCAAGAGAATTGAGAATAAAACCTATTAAAAATAATAAAGGATGGACTTTAAAAACTATAAAAATAGTAAAAAATAAAAAAGCAAAAAACCTTGATAAAAGACCCAAAATCATTATATTTTTGCAACCCAACCTATCTCCTAAAAAACCTGCGAAAATTCTTGAGAAAGCACCTAATAGAGAAGCTGTTCCAACAAGAAGACCTATAATTTTCATAGGAACTCCTCTCACTGAATAAAGATAAATGTTCAAAAAAGGGATCGAAATAGAGAAAGCAGCAGCAGAAAAACCCCTTGCTATTGAAATAAAAATTATTTCTTTTAATCTTGACATTTTATTTTTTTCAAGTTAAAATTCTATAAGGAGGGTTAAAAATGATTATCTTAATCATATTTAATATATTTTATAATGCAAGTATAGGTTATAAGGGATTAGCTTCTGATTTTTCAAACAACGGTAGAGAATTATGGGTTTCATTTCCAATTGAAAATAAAATCCTTAACTATGAAACAGAAATTGAAATAAACATAAAACAACCTAATGTGATACTTAATAAAAATGAATTTTTATACATTGTAAATAACTCGGATGATATAATTCATGTTTACAGAAATAAAATATTTTCCCATAATATAAAATTGCCTCAAGGAGATTATGTTTCAGGATTTATTTCAGGTAATTCACTTTTCCTATTAAGCAGGGAACCCTCAAGTATAATAAGAGTAAATGAAGATAAAGTTTTTACAGTTATACCTATTAGCTCCTATAAGCCGATAGATTTCAGGTTTTATAAAGATAAATTTTATATCCTGGACAGAAAAGGACCAGCACCTAATTTAAGAATAATGGTTTTTGACAAAGAAGGTAATTATCTTGCTACTTTAGTTGAAATACCCAAAAACTTAGGAGGCGGAATAGAAATAGCAGAAATAGATAGAAAAGACCTCCTGTTTGTTACTAATTCTCTTATGGGCAAAGTTTATATTTATTCCTTAACTCCCTTTGCAAAAATAGATTCCTTTGGAACTTATGGTGATTCCATTTATGAGTTCAAAGCACCCACTAAAATTAAATTTATAGATAATAAACTCTATATTTTAAATCAAAGGAATTCAAGAATAGATATCTTTACCTTTCAAAACATTTATACAACCGGAATATCAGAGAAAATTGGAGAACCCTTTGATAATATAAAAATTTTAAACAACAATCTTCATTTAAATCTAAAGATTCCAGATGGCAATTACACTATTCATGTATTCTCTTTAGATGGAAGAAAAGTTATGAAAATTGATAATATCAAAACTATAAATGGCTTACTTAAAAAAGAAATTCCCCTATCTTTAAAGAAAGGAATTTATTTTGTTATAATCAAAGAAAAAGAGGGTAAGTTTATAATTCAAAAGGGGGTTAACCTGAAATGAAAAAGAATATTTACATTTTTATTTTTCTTTTTCCAGCAATAATATTTGCCTTAGATTATCCTCATAATAACAATTCTCCAATAAAAGACTGGGATGTAACCTGTAGATCCTGTCATGACATACATAATGCAAGTTATCCTTACCTTGGAAAAGTTAACGGGAATTACAATATGTGTTATACTCTGTGTCACAACCCCACAGGAGACGCAAAGAATTTTGTAATTGAAGAAAGTAAAAAAGCAAATCCAGGATCAGGAGGTATTCACCACTCTTTTGATGTTCCTGGAGATAATGCAGGCTACGATGCAAGCACTTCCAATGCTCAATACAAAAATTATTATGTAAATATAGGTATTGATGCATATAAATTAACCTGCTCAACCTGCCATGAACAGCATAACCATAATGGAGGTGTTCCTTTCCTTGTAAACTCATCAGAAACAATGTGCAGGGATTGTCATTCTGCAAGAAATCAAAACATACCACCATATACATCCCACCCTGTAGGTGTAACAATACCCTCAAATCCCTATTACCATAACCCACAAAATTTACCTCTTGTAGATGGTAATCAAGTTGGATGTATGACATGTCATGATATTCATTATGCTTATTCTGATACAAGTGTTTATGGAACAAGCACTTCTGGAACAACTACATCATTAACAGATAACACAAAGAACTGGCCTACAAACAAATTTATAGGATGGATTATAAAAATTTATCCAAATGTTAATGATACAGGAAACTGGTATCAGATAAGAGTGATAACATCAAATACTTCAAATACAATTAACTGGTCAGAACCATTATATGGATCAGGAATTTCTTCTGGAAACAGATATGTAATTAAAAGGACAGGAACTGGTAACGGTTATCTTTTAAATCAGGCTATGCATAAATCTCCTATGAACAACCTTTGCACAAACTGTCATAGTTGTGCTTTGTGTCATGATCCATCGGATGTCGCCCAAATAGGATCCCATTTTACTAATATTAACACTCTCTGGCCAGGTGGTCAATATGGTTCTGATTATGCATATATTGACTTAAATGGAAATCTATTACCCCCAGCAAGAAAAAGTGAAGCAACAACAAATTCTCCTTTACCGAGTTATTTGAGAAACTCATGTTTTAACTGTCACTGGCCACATGGATGGAAAATTCCGAACACTTCACAAAAATATATAAAGCTCTTAGTTGATAAAGAGGAATTTTTATGTTTTACATGTCATGATTTTAACGGACCTTCTACAAAAAATATAAAGTCAAAATTTGATAATCCTATAAGATGGGTAACAGCAGCAGTTGGTCCCAATAATAATTTAAATCTAAATGATAGACATGATATTCAGGATGAAGCCCAATCAAGGTCAAAAGCAAAAATAGAATGCACAGATTGTCATGACCCGCACAGAGCAAATGGAACAATGCCACTAAAAAAAGACCCTGACCCAACTGATGGAAGAGTCCCTGGGACAGGACAGGTTTTACCAGGAGCAGATTTTCTTACAGAATGGTGTCTTGATTGCCATGATGGAAGTTTTCCACCTACCATAACACCACCCCAAACTCCTTTAGTTGATATAAGAAATGCCTATATAAATAATGATGTCCATGGAGCAAAAAATGGAAGCCCCACTCTTAAACCGGGTTATGGATGGGCAAGTAACCAGATTGTTCCCTGTGCGGCCTGTCATGAGAAAAAACATATGTCTAACAAACATGAACTTTTTCAGGTAAGAGACACAATTTTTTCGCGTGATGGAACAATACCAATTCCTGATGACGATGGACAATTAGGAAGTGGGTATGACATTCTGGATAACAATATAAGGAATACAGAAATTAATGGATACGATTTCTGTAATACCTGTCATAGAGGTTCAATGGGTAGTAATAGGTCAAACTGTTTTGCATCTGGATGCCATCATCATGGAGATAAATTTTAAAAATGATTTTATAAATTTTCTTAAAAAACTAAGAGAAAAATCAATAGATATAGGTGTAATGGCTCTTCCAGAAAATTCAGCTTATTTTTTATGTCTCATAACTTATATTTATAGAGAAAATAATTTAAAAATAGTTGAACTTGGTTCAGGATTATTATATTCTGCATTATGGATGCTTTATGGAATATTTATTTCTGGTAAAAAAGGTGAAATATACACTGTGGAAAAAAATGATGAAATTTATAAAGAAAGTCTAAGAATATTGGAAGAAGGTTCAGAAATTTTAAAAATTGATTTAAAAGAAATTATTAAACCTTTTAAAAAAGATGCCTCTCTTCTTAAAGGTGATGAATTTGGAAAAAATATTGATATTCTTTTTCTTGATATTGATAAAAAACTTTATCTTGAATCTCTAAATAAATTTTTTCCATATATAAAAAAAGAAGGTCTTATAATTGCCCACAATGTCATTTCTCATAAAGATGAACTAAAAAACTTTTTAGAAGAAATTTCTAATTTTAATAAATATTTTACAATAATTCTTGAAACAGACCCACAGGGTATCTCTGTATCAATTAAAAAATAATTTTAAAAGATTTTTGAAATTTCATCCTGAAAGGATATAATTTTTAATTTATTATTCTTTTTATCAATCATCCATTTCCCATATTTTGGATCTTTAAACTCTCCAATTAAACTGAAAATAATTTTTCTTGATTTAAGTAAATTTATTACACCATTAATACCTTCTCTTTTAACTGCAACAAGAAGAGCTCCTGATGATATCGTTTTTAAAGGGTCAATACCAAAGTATTTAAAAATACTTTCTGCATCCTTTATTACAGGTATTTTATCTTCATAAACAATAACACCAAGATTTAAAAATTCACAAAACTCATAAATTCCATTCAATATTCCGCCTTCCGTTGGGTCATGCAAAGCAAGAACATCCTGATTTTCTAAAAGCAAAAGGGCTTCTTCTATAATTCCGATCCCTGGTTTTTTGTGATAATTTTTAAATTTCTTCAGTAATTTTTCATCAATAATTTTTTTCAATTCTTCTTCTTTTTCTTTTACTATTATTGAAATTCCTTCAATTGGGACCTCCTTAACACATAAAAGATAATCACCTTTATTTACTTTTTTAGGAAATAAACCTTTATTTTTTTCTCTTAATCCTATCATTGTTCCGGAAATTATAATTCTTTTAAGCTCAGGTGTTATCTCAGTATGACCTCCAATTACTGAGATATTGTATTTTCTGCACACTTTTGTGACCTCTTTAAAAATTTTTAAAATTTTTTCATTACTTATCCCTTTTGGAAGAAGTAGAGTAAAAAGAAAATATTCAGGTTTTGCACCCATACATAAAACATCATTAATATTCACCATTACAGCATAATAACCTATATCTTTTTCAGTAAAAGTTATTGGATCCTGAGTGATCACAAGATAATAATCACCTATTTCAATTACTGAAGAATCAGCACCTGGACCTGGTTTTATTTTAATCTTATCTGAACTTAAAGGTAAAATTTTTAAATATTTTTCAAGTAAATTTAGGGGAAGTTTTCCTTCTTTTAATTCCATATATAAATTATATTTTTTTTAGCATAGAAGCAAACATGAAATCTGAATCCATTTCTATTCCATTACAGAAGAAATATTTATCTTTAATTAAAAAAAATGGGACCCGGGGTTCAATTATTTCAAAATTATATTTTTCAAGTGCCTTTTTTATCTGCTCTTCGTTTTCTTCTTTCAATATAGTACAGGTTATATAAAAAAGATAGCCGCCTTTTTTTAAAGCATTATAAGCATTATCAATTAACTTTTCCTGCAATTTTCTTAGTTCATTAATTTTCTCCAAATTCATTCTTAAAAGTATTTCTGGTTTTTTTCTGATTGTTCCAAGTCCTGAACAGGGAGCGTCAATTATTACAAGGTCAAATTCTTTTTTTGGAAAAAAAAGGGTAGCATCAGTATTTATAACATATCCATTTATCCTGTATTTTAAAAAATTTTCTTTCAGAATTTTTGCTCTTTTCTTTCTTAATTCACTTGCTAAAATTTTAACATCATTTTTTAAAATAAAACTTAAATATAAGCTTTTTCCACCAGGAGCAGAGGTCATATCCCATAAATAAATTCCCTTTTCAAAGTCCTTATAATGCATAACACTCTGGGAAGAAAAATCCTGAACATAATATAAGTTTTCATCTAAACCTACTTCCCAGGGATGATAAAAACTTTTATAGGCATAAGGAGGAAAACTGAGTTTTGATAGAAAAAATCCTTTCTCTTTATACTTCTCCTCTATTATTTTTCTTATCTCTTCTTCATTATTATTAAAACAAACCCTGAAATAATAGGGAGGGTCAGAATGAAACCATTTACAGAAATTTAAGGCAAAATTTTCCCCAAAATCTCTTTTCAATTTTTTATATAACCACTTTGGAATAGAAAAATTTATCCAGGGCTCTTTAGAATCAGGGGGACCTCTTCTTAATACATTTCTTAAAATTCCATTAACAAGTTTTGAAGCAGCAAAATTCTCTTTTTTTGCTATCTCTGTCCATGAATCACAAACTGCATAGGGCTTCCTTTTTAAAATAATAAGTTCTGTAAGGGATGCCCTTAAAATAGTTCTGACACTTGGCTCAAGTTTTTTAAATTTTCCACTATAAAAATTCTTAATAATATGGTCAATATAAATTAAATTCTTTAAAGTTTCAAAACATAACTTTTGAAGAAATTTTCTTTTTTTAGGTTCAAGATTCAAAGAATGGTATATTATTTGCGGTAAAAGAAAAGAGTCCTCTTCAAGAACTTTTTCAAGAATCTTAAAAGCAATAACTCTTTCTTCAGTTATACCCAAAAACCTCTTTAAATTTTTCAATAAAACCTGGAATTACATCTTCTACTTTTATATCTTTTTTCTTTTCCTTTGATATATCTGTCATTTCCACATCAAGACCACAGGGTTTGATCCACTTGAAGGGTGAAAGATCCATATTGATATTGAAAGCAAGACCATGAAAAGTAACACTATTCCTTACAGCAACACCTATTGATCCTATTTTTTTCCCGTTAACAAAAACACCTATATTTTTATCTTTTCTTTCACCTTTTATACCAAAATCCATCAGAACCTTTATCATAACTTCTTCAAGGTTATAAACAAATTTTCTTATACTTTTTAAAACATCATCCAATTTAATAATTGGATATGAAACAAGCTGACCCGGACCATGATAAGTTATATCACCTCCCCTTTCTATATGATAAAGAGGAATTCCTTTTACTTTTAAAAAATTTTCATCTACAAGTAAATTATTTAAATTACCTTTTGAACCTGTTGTATAAACTGGAAAATGTTCACAGATTATAAGTGTATCGGGTATAAAATCCTTTTTTCTTTTCTCTACAAGTTCCTTTTGAAAATCCCAGACTTCTTTATAATCTTTTTTCCCAAGTAATAAAATATTCAAATTTTTCATTTTAAAAATTTTAAATAAATCTTGATTTTTATTCAATTATTTCATTATAATTAAAATTTGGTTCTAATCCATTTTTTACAAATCCTATGAGGGGGCTTTTATGAAAAAAATTATCTCCCTTATACTCCTTGTATCCATTTCACAAGGAGCAAGAATCACACAGGACCTTGAGGAAAAGCTTAATTCTTCCTCTCCTCATGAGTATATAAAAGTTAATCTTGTTCTTGAAAAACAACTTAATGGAATGGAAATTGTAAAAAATATGAAGATGTCAAAAAAGGCTATCAGAAATTATGTAAAAAATGCTTTAAAAGAATTTGCAAGGGAAACTCAAGCACCGATACTTGAAAAATTAAAGGAACTTGAAAAAAGAGGTTTGGTAAGAAACATAAAATCCCTTTGGATTGCAAATGTTATAAATTTTGAAGGTAAAAAAGAAGCTATATACGAAATATCTAAACTAAGTGGGATAAGTTCTATTGATTATGATGAAGAAAGATATCTTTTGATTGGTGAAAAAGAGGAAAAATACCAAAAATTTGCAGTTCCTGATGAAACTTCTTACCCATTGAAAACAATTGAATGGAATATTTTAAAAATAAATGCACGAGAGGTATGGGCTCAGGGTTATAGAGGTCAAGGAGTAATCGTTGCTGTTCTTGATACAGGTGTAAGGTATACTCATTTAGACCTTGCAGATCATATATGGATAAACACAGATGAAATTCCAAATAATGGATTGGATGATGATGGAAACGGTTATATAGATGATATAAGAGGATGGGACACAGCGTATGGAGACAACGACCCTTCAGATGGGCACGGGCATGGAACTCATGTAGCAGGAACTGTAGCAGGTGAAGGAATTGCAGGTGATACAACCGGAGTTGCTCCTGAAGCTTTAATTATGTGTGTAAAAGTTTTGACAGATATCGGTGGTGGAACTGAATCAGGTGTTTGGGAAGGAATGCAGTATGCAGCAGATAATGGGGCTGATATTATAACAATGTCACTTGGGTGGCAACATGCATGGAATCCTGACAGAGCAACATGGAGAAATGTTTGTGTAAACATAAACGCAATGGGAGTTGCTATGACCATAGCAGGTGGAAATGAAAGAGGATGGAACACTCCTCCCGATGCTATAAGAACACCTGGTGATGTTCCACCCCCATGGATTCATCCTGACCAAGCTGTTCTTGGAAGCACAGCAGGTGTTATAACTGTTGGAGCAACTGATATAAATGATGTTTACGGCAATTTTTCAAGCCCTGGACCTGTTACATGGGAAAATGTTCCTCCTTATAATGACTGGAATTACCAACCTGAGATGGGACTTATTGATCCTGATGTATCTGCACCAGGTGTATGTATAACATCGCTGAGTAATACAAGTGATAATGGCTATGCAACCTGCTGGGATGGAACTTCAATGGCAACCCCACATGTTGCTGGTCTTGTTGCTCTTATGCTCTCAAAAAATCCAGAATTAACTCCAAGACAAATTGACTCTATTATAGAATTATATGGAGTTATTGACCTTGGAACACCAGGAAAAGATAATGATTATGGTGCAGGAAGAATTGATTGTCTTTTAGCCATAAATGCAACACCTCTACCGGGTGCTCCTCAGAAACCAACTGTTATTAGTCCTTACAACTTTGCAAAATTACCTGATTTAAATCCTGTTTTCAAATTCACTTCAACTGACCCTCAGGGGGATAATATTATTTACAAAATCTACTGGTCAACTGATACAAGTTTTTCTCAAAAGGATAGTGCTTTAACTCCACCAATGCCGAGTGGTCAGTTAGTGCAATTTGCCCTCCCTGTATCCTTAAATCAGGGTGAAACTTACTGGTTCAAGGTAAAAGCAAGGGATACAACTTCTTCAGGATACTGGTCAGGTTTAACTCAAAAAAGATCATTTACAATTGATACAACACTCCCTTTTAATTTCAGTTCATGGTTCCAAACAAAGGGGGCACAATTTAAATACAATACCTTTTTCGGAACAGAAATTGTGGGCGATAGTATACAATTAAAACCCTTTGGTTATATAGAGGACACCTTACTTTTTGAAAATTTTGAGATGGGTATTCCCTCCACCTGGACAGTTTTAGATGGTAATTCAGATGGATTTATGTGGACTGCAGGAACCACAACAAATCTTTCTTCATATACCCCACCCAACTATGGAACTCAATATGCCTATTACTCTGATGATGATGCGGGTAACGGTGTTATAAACTATAATGAAGATATTATTTCACCTAAAATTCCTATTCCTTCCAATGCTTCTAATCTTTTTGTTAAATATGGTTATGGATTTCGTGTCTATCAAACTGGTGAAACATTTGAATTTTATGCAAGATTTTTCTCAGGTGGAACATGGAGTCCATGGTATATTTTTAAAACATACACCTCAAGTGTGAGTGGAGAAGAAATCTTTGACTTTTCAACTTACTTACCAAAAGACTCAATTCAGCTAAGATGGAGATATCATGATGAAAGCTCTTCAAGTCACTGGGGATGGGCATGTGCTATTGATAATGTTACAGTTTATTACAATTATACTTATCAGAATAATGAAGGTTATGTTTTAACTCCTCCTATCAATTTTAATGATTTCCAGAATACTTATCCAAAGAATAACTGGGGTTATGCTGTATGGGAAAAATCCACTCCACAAGATTCTATTGGTATACAGATAGAATATTTCGACGGCACAACCTGGCAACTGATTCCAGATGCTGATTTGCCAGGTAATTCTTCAGGATTTTTTACAAATGCTAAAATAGGAGCTTTATCTCTTGAAGCCCTCAATACAAATGTTTATAATTCATTAAGAGTAAAAGTTTTACTTTACAGGAAATCAACATTTACAAAAGCTCCAAATGAACCTGCCCTTTTATCTTTAGAAATTGGTGCTCCAGCAACAGAAGTAAAAGAAAAGGAAATATCCATTACTCCTTATTTCAAATTCTCACCCCTTATTTTCAGGGAAAAAATAAACTTCAGCTTCATTCTTGAACCCTATAAAAATGCTGAATTAGAAATTTATAACTCTACAGGAAGACTAATAAAAAAGGAAATTTTCAAAGGAGGGAACACTCATAGAACTATAAATTATACCTGGGATGCAAAATCTAAAAACGGGAAAAAACTCGGAACTGGAATATACTTTATTAAATTTACAAAGGGAAATTACAGAAGAACTTTAAAAGCTATCCTCGTAAGATAAAACTTAAAGTTTTTGAATTTTTTAAGTAAAAGGGTCCGAACCCCATTTAAAAATTATTAACCTTTTATATGTATAATTTTATAATTTCTCTTTTAATCTTTTCTTCAAACCTAACAGTTTTACAAATTTTTGTTCCAGGGGAAAATCTTGTTCCTTATCTTCTTCAAAATGGATTGCAGGAAATAAAAAGATATGATAGAAATAAAGGACTACTTGAAGGAGTTTGCGATAAAAAAATTATAGATTTTCTTGAAAAAAATGGAATTGATTATATAACAAAGATTCCTGACCTTGGAGAAGATTTTAAAAATAAGATGCAGAATAAAATAAATTTTGGTCCATACTATACTTATTCAGAAGCAGTTAATGCTCTTAATACAATACACAATAATTTTCCAAATCTTACAACTCCCCCTTTAAATATTGGAACAACATGGGAAAATAGAATAATTTACGCAATGAAAATTTCTGATAATCCAACACAGAATGAAAATGAACCTTCTGTTTTATTAACAGGAGTTCACCATGCAAGAGAACCCATAGGATGCTCAATTGTCCTTGAATTTGCTAAGTATCTTCTTAATAACTATGGAGTTGACCCTGATATAACATGGCTTATTGATAATAGAGAACTATGGATCGTTCCTGTAGTTAATCCTGATGGTTATGTTTATAATGAAACCTACTCCTCCGGTATGTGGAGAAAAAATAGAAGAAATAATGGTGGTGGTATATACGGAGTTGATTTAAACAGAAATTACGGTTATATGTGGGGATATGATAATAACGGTTCTTCACCTTATCCATCTGATGAAACTTATAGGGGACCATATCCTTTCTCAGAACCTGAGACCCAAGCAATAAGAGAATTATGTGATTCAATAAAACCTGTTATAGCATTAAATTATCACTCCTGGTCAAATTTATTACTTTTCCCATGGGGTTATGATACATATTATACACCTGATGATGCACTATTCAGAGCAATGAGTATTGAAATGACAAAAAGAAGTGGTTATGAATATGGAACAGCTTGGGAACTTCTTTATACAGCAAATGGAGATTCTGACGACTGGATGTATGGAGAACAAAATGAAAAACCAAAAATTTTAGCCTTTACTCCTGAGGTAGGTGAAAATTTCTGGCAACCTGATACAAATATAATAAAGGAACAGATAGATGAAAACTTGCCAATGAATATGTTTGTTCTTAAAGCTGCTGGACACTTTATTACAATAGATTCTTTTAAATTTGTTGACCAAAATGGGGAGAGAATTATTAATAGAAAAGACACAATCAATTTAACTTTCTGGTTAAGAAACTGGGGAGTAAATGGAAATCTAACAAATGTAACAGGACTTTTAAAATCAACAGGAACATGTGCAAAAGTAATTGATTCATTAATAAACTTTCCAGATATACCAGCATTTCCCGGAAATTCTGTATCAAACTCTATTCCATTTAAATTGGTGGTTCATGATTCTTTTCCTGACTCTTCTGCTCTACCCCTTAATTTAACCATCCAGGGAAATCCAGGATTTTCAAGAGCATACAATTTTTACATAAGTAACCCCCGAACACCTATAATCCTTTTTTATGATGGTTTTGAAACAGGACTCTCTAACTGGATTCAAGGGGGAACTCCTCAAACATGGCAAAGAACAACAAATAACCCTCATTCAGGTTCTTATTGTCTTACTGATAGTCCTAATGGAAATTATGGAGATAACATAAATACTTGGATAAGAACCGCTTCACCAATTGATCTCAATATTAACGTTGATTCAATTAAACTTATATTCTGGACAAGATATTCTATTGAATCAGGTTGGGATTACGCATACGTTGAAGTTTCAACAAATGGTTCTACATGGAATTCACTAATTTCTTTTACAGGCTCACAAACAACATGGAAAAAAATAGTTCTTGACTTAACACCTTATAAAGGAAATCAAATTTATATAAGGTTCAGATTGTGGAGTGATACTTCTACTAATTATGATGGAATATACATTGATGATGTTTCTTTAATTGCTAAAATACCATATTTTGCTGACTGTCCTCAAATAAGTGTTTATGAAAAAGGCTCTGATATTTTAAGGGAAAGTGTATATCCTGAAGTAAAGACAATAAAGTTTTTCTCAATAAAGGCAAAAATTTCAGACGAATATAAAATAAAAATCTTTGATGTAAATGGAAGAAAAATTAAGGAAGATTTTGTATATCTGAAAAAAGGTGAGGAATACAGATTCAAACCTTCTGTAAAAGGAGTTTACTTCTTTAAAATAGAAACAAAACTATTTAACAAAAAAGGGAAATTTATAGCAGATTAATCATAAGGAACTTTACGGTAATAAATAGTTTCAAAATTTTTATTTTTTAAATTATAAACAAACTCTACCCTAACACCCGAAAAAATAGGGTTTTTCAATCTTAAAAAATAGATAATTATAATTTTATTTTTATCCTCACTAATTCCAGAGAATAAATAATTAAACTTATGATAAAGTGAATCTTCAAGAGAAAGAAGGTTTAGGATTTTTTTAAATATATAGGAATTTTGCTCAATTTTGTTTTTTGCATCTTTTATCATTTCTTCATCATCAACTTTTTTAAAATTTGATTTGAAAGAACCTTCTTTTAAAACAACATTATTAAAATAAGATGTTTTATAACAAGAAGAAAGAAAAAGAAAATAAATTAAAAATCTTTTCATAAATAGATTATAATTAACTTATATGATCTTAAACAAAATCTATGATGTAATTGTAATAGGAGCAGGACCTTCAGGTTCCTTTTCCTCCCTCAAACTCTCTGAAAAAGGAATAAAAACCCTTTTAATTGAAAAGAAAAAAATAATAGGAGAACCGGTTCAATGCGGAGAAGGAATTTCTGAATTTGCCTTTGATGAAAATAAAATAAAAAAAGAAGATTTTTTTATAGATAGAAAGATAAAAGGCTCCAAAACCTTTACCCCAAGTGGATATTACCTGATTTTCCCCATTGAAGGCTACTTAATAAAAAGAAATAAATTCGACCTATACCTTGCAAATTTATCCAAAGAAAAAGGAACTGAAGTTAAAACTAATGAAAAAGTATTGTCTATCAAGAAAATACAAAATTATTTTAAAGTAATTTCTAATAAAAGTGAGTATTATTCAAGGTATATAATTTTGGCGACTGGTTATTATGAGGATATTAAGGGAATTAGTTATCCTCCAATTAAGAAAATAGTTGCTATAGAATACAGGTTTAAAAAGAATAGTTTTGATGATGAGTATCTTTATTTTTATTTTGGAGATGATTTCAAACCATTCTACGGTTGGGTTTTTTTTCATAATGAAGAAACAGGAATAGGGACTGGTTTTTATGGAAAAAATAATAATTTAAAAGGAATTCAAAAACTGATTGAAAAATTTGGATTTAAAAACAGCGAAAAAGTAAAAAGAATAGCAGGCAAAATTCCTTTTTCAAAACCTTTATTTCCAAAGGATTATGAAGGTATATTGAGGGTCGGAGATGCAATAGGAGCAGTCCATCCATACACTGCAGGTGGTATTCACGGTGCACTCACAACTGGAAGAATTGCAGCTGAAATATTAATAGATTGTTTTGAAAAAGAAGGAATTAACGAAATTTATTATAAAAAATTAAAAGAATTACCATTATTCAGGGATTCACTGTGGAATAAACAAAATAAATTATTTTCAAAAAATTCAAAGGAATGGGATGAAATAGGTAAATTAATGCATAAAAGAATTTATTCAAAAACACCCTGGTTGAGAGCAATTTTATATTTATTTCTTAATCCTTTTTCTACATTTAACCTTTTATTTTTTTTAAATTTGCAAAAAGAGTTTAAGTTTTCAGAAAATTATTCCTATTAAAAAGGAGGTAAAAATGTTATATATTTTATTTTTTTATATTTTCAAAAGCACCTATTTTTCTGATTCTCTTTATGAAAAAGGAAGAAATATAATTATAGAAAATATTAAAGGAACATATCTTGAGAATTACAATGATAGTTTTGAAATATTTTTTGAAAAAGAATCAAAAAGTGACAATGAGTTCTGGGTTGAAGGAATTATTTATATAAAAAGACACGAGATTAAATTATCAAGAAATATCTCTGGATATTCAAATAATGGAATAAATGAAGCACTTAAAGATTTCTGTGAAAATGTTTTAATATTTTTAAGGTCAATTTTTTACGAACCCCCTGAGGTGGAGGAAGTTAAAGGTAATAAAGTGATATTAAAAAATGGATTTTTAAAAGGAATAAAGGAAGATGATACATTCATATATGGGGACTTTTTATCTCCATCCGGATATATAAAAATAGAAAAGGTTTATGAAGATATATCCTTAGGTAAAATTTTGATTAAAAAAAGAACTCCTGTAAAAGGTGAAAAGTTAAGGAAAATAAAGGGAGTATCTTTTTTTTATAATTTATCTTTATCCTTATACCTTCTAACTTTAAAAACATTAAAAGGGGATTTTGGAATGGAAGAGAATATAAAAGACGGTCTTATATTCCTTTCAGGTTTTGGATTCAGGTTTAAAATACATGCTCCTTTTTCATCTTTTTATTTCAATCCTGGCATATTTTTCTCTACATCAAAAAATCTTGATGCTCAAAAACTTTCACTTGAAGGAAATTACCTTTTAAACAATTTCTTAAGAACAGGCATTTCCTTTGATATATTCCTTGTATGGCAAAGAGAAAGATACGGAAAAGAAGTTAGAGCAATAGATTACCTTTTATCCCCCTTTTTAAAAGTTGAAAAGGACCTAAATAACATAAATCTATCAATAAAAACAGAATATTCTCTTGGAAGGATTTTAAGAAACTTTTCATTTGAAAAAATTGGAGGAGATACAATTGTTCCCAACAATGACCTCATTTACAAAGCAATTGACCCGAAAAGTTTCAATATTGAATTTCTCATTGGATTTAATTTAAAAAAACCATAAGGAGGAAATATGCTAAAAGAAGGACTAAACAAAATACTCTGGGCTCAAAAAAATATGCCTGTTCTTTTATCAATAAAAGAAAAATTTAAAAAAGATAAAATACTTAAAGATATTAAAATTTCTGCTTGTCTCCATGTAACTTCTGAAACAGCAAATCTGGTGATTACCTTAAAAGAAGCAGGGGCAGAGGTTGCCTTATGTGCTTCAAATCCTCTTTCAACCAAAGACGATGTCGCTCATGCCTTAAGAGAAGAATACGGAATTAAAGTTTTTGCAAAATATGGAGCGACAAAGGAAGAATATTATGAGCATATTGAAAAAGCATTATCAATTGAGCCTGATATAACTCTTGATGATGGTGCAGATTTAACTTCTTTTTTGCATCAAAATTTTGAAAAATTTGGTAAAAATATAAAGGGTGGAACAGAAGAAACTACTACGGGAGTTATAAGGTTAAAAAGTATGGAAAAAAACAAGGTGCTTAAATACCCAATAATAGCAGTAAATGATTCAAGAACTAAATATTTATTTGATAATAGATACGGAACAGGTCAGAGCACAATAGATGGCATTTTAAGGGCAACAAATATTTTGCTTGCTGGCAAAAATTTTGTTGTTTGCGGATACGGATGGTGTGGAAGAGGTGTTGCAATGAGAGCAAGGGGAATGGGAGCTAAAGTTATTGTTACAGAAATTGATCCAATAAAAGCCCTTGAAGCAAAAATGGATGGTTTTGATGTAATGAAAATAGAAAAAGCAAGTTTAATAGGTGATATATTTGTTACTGTAACTGGAAATAAAAATGTTATTGATATCCCTCATATAAAGAATATGAAAAATGGAGCAATTTTAGCAAATTCAGGGCATTTTAATGTGGAAATAAATGTTGAAGGTCTTAAAAAAATTGCAAAAAAAATTGAAAAGATCAGAGAAAATGTAGAAAAATACACCCTTGAAGATGGAAAAGAAATCTTTTTATTGAGTGAAGGTCGCCTTGTTAATCTTGCAGCAGCAGAAGGTCATCCACCTGATGTTATGGATATGAGCTTTTCCAACCAGGCTCTTGCCTGTGAATATATAGTAAAAAACTACAAAAAACTTGAGAAAAAAGTTTATACTCTGCCTCTTGAAATTGATAGAGAAATAGCAAGATTAAAATTAGAAAGCATGGGAGCAGAAATAGATGAGTTAACAGAAGAACAAAAAAAATACCTTGAATCCTGGGAAGAAGGAACATAATATATAAAAAGGGGTTCTAATCCCCTAAATATTTTAAGGAGAGTATCATGGAAAATAAAAAAATGTTGCTTTTAGAGCCTATAGTTACAGAAAATGCTTTAAGAGTTCTTGAAAAAAGATATCTTTTAAGAAATGAAAAGGGTGAAGTAATAGAAACTCCAAAAGAAATGTATGAGAGAGTGGCAAGAGCCATAGCCGAAGTTGATAAGGAATACCCTGTTTTTAGAGAAAAAGTCTCTGAAACTGAAGAAAAATTTTATTATATTATGTCACAAGGATATTTTTTACCAAACTCCCCTACCCTTATGAATGCAGGAACAAAAATGGGTCAACTTTCAGCCTGTTTTGTTTTGCCAGTTAATGACTCAATGGAAGGAATTTTTGAAACTTTAAAACACGCTGCAATAATACACAAAACAGGGGGAGGAACAGGTTTTTCCTTTTCAAGATTAAGACCTAAAGGAGATGTTGTAAGAACAACAGGACAGATTGCTTCAGGTCCTGTTTCCTTTATGAAAGTTTTTGATGCAGCCACCGAAGCTGTAAAACAGGGTGGAAGAAGGAGAGGAGCAAATATGGGAATTCTAAGAGTAGACCATCCTGATATAGAGGAATTTATAACCTGTAAGGATGATGTAACAAAAATAACCAACTTTAACATTTCCGTTGCTGTGACTGACGAGTTTATGGAAGCGCTTAAAAGAGGAGAGCAAGAATTTCCTTTAATAAATCCAAGAAATGGTGAAGTAATAAAAAAGGTGAATCCAAGAGAGTTATGGAAAAAACTTGTATATCAGGCATGGAAAAATGGAGAACCTGGTGTAATATTTATTGATAGAATTAACAAAACTCATACTTTAAAAGGAATGGGAGAAATTGAAGCTACAAACCCCTGTGGCGAAAAACCTCTATTGCCTTATGAATCCTGTAATCTTGGTTCTATAAATGTGGTTAAATTTTTTAAAGGAACACCATGGTATCTCGAACACAGAAGAACAGCAAAATGGGAAGAAGTAAAGGATAGAATTGATTGGGAGAAATTTAGAGAAATAATCTACCTTTCAGTTCATTTTCTTGACAATGTCATTGATGCAAATATGTATCCTTTACCTGAAATTGAAAGAATAACAAAGTTAACAAGGAAAATAGGACTCGGTGTTATGGGATTTGCTGACCTTCTTTACTTACTTGGTATCCCTTATTCTTCAGAAGATGCTTTAAAAGCAGGAGAGGAAATAATGAAATTTATTCAGGAAAATGCTCACTATTATTCAAATGAAATTGGAAAAATTAAAGGACCTTTCCCTGCTATTGATAAGAGTATATTTAAAGGTTCAACAAGAAGAAATTCTGTGGTAACAACAATTGCACCTACAGGCACCATATCAATGATTGCTGATACATCAGCTGGAATTGAGCCTAACTTTTCTCTTGTTTATGTTAAAAATGTTATGGGTGGAGAAAGACTTTTATATATAAACAAATATTTCAGACAAGCTGCAGAGGAACTTGGATTTTACTCAGAAGAACTTATGGAAGCACTATCTAAAATGCCAACAATAAGAAAAATTGATGAAATTCCCGAACATATAAGAAAAATTTTTGAGGTTACATTTGATATAACAACCGAACAACATGTGAGAATTCAGGCAGCATTTCAAAAATATGTTGAAGACGCAGTTTCTAAAACTATAAACCTTCCAGAAGAAGCTGAGCCCAATGATGTAGAAAAAGCATACCTTTTAGCCTATGAACTTGGATGTAAGGGAATAACAGTTTATAGACATGGTTCAAGACCAGGACAGGTTTATGATACAGCTAAAAAAGAGGAAGAAAAAAGAATTAAAAAATTAAAACCAAGACCAAGACCCAAAGTTGTTTCAGGAAAAACATATAAAATTAAATCCGAACTTGGAACTGTTTATATTACAATAAATGAAGATGAACTTGGACCACATGAAGTTTTTATTCAACTGGGAAAAAGTGGAAGTTCTGCAAATGCCTTAACAGAAGCAATTGGAAGGTTAATATCACTTGCTTTAAGGTCAGGAATTGACCCAATGGAAATTGTTGACCAGTTAAAAGGCATAAGATCAATGCCAACATGGGATGACGGGGAAATTATATTATCCTGTCCTGATGGAATTGGAAAGGTTCTTGAAAAACATTTAAAAGGAGAACAACTGGGTATTTTCCCGGAGGAGAAAAAACATAAAAGAATTATACAGGAAAATCATACTTCCTCAGGTGAAATATGTCCGGAATGTGGTGGAGTTATGGTTTTTGCTGAGGATTGTCTCACATGTCCTCATTGTGGATTTTCAAAATGCTCATAAAAAAGACAAATTATCTTAAAATTATATATGGAAAAATTTCCCTTTTTAATAGCAAATGAGAATTATATAAAAGAAGGTAAAACGACTGATATTTATTTTTTAAGAACAAAAAATATACTTCAAAAAAGAAATATAAAAAAGAAAGTTTTTGCTGAATTTACTGCTTCATCCCCTCCTTATCCTTTATTTGCCTTTGCAGGAATAAGAGAAGTTGTTAAATTACTTGAAGGTAAAAATATAAACCTCTGGGGAATAAAAGAAGGGGAAATTATACCCTCTTCTGATATAAACGGAGTTTTAATTCCTGTAATGGCTATTGAAGGTGAATACACAGAATTCTGTGAATATGAAACTCCTCTCCTTGGATTTATATGTCATGCTTCGGGTATAATGACAAAAGCAATAAGAATAAGAAAAGCAGCAGGTGATAAAATTTTACTTTCCTTTGGAATAAGAAGAATGCATCCTGCCCTTGCTCCTTTTATTGATTTTTATGCATTTATGGGAGGTTGTGATGGTGTATCTTCCATTGCAGGTGCAGAAGCAATTGGAGAAAATCCAAGAGGAACTATGCCCCACTCTCTCATAATATTAATGGGGGAAGAAGAAGCCTGGAAAGCTTTCGATGAGGAAATGCCACAAAATGTACCAAGAATTGCCTTAATTGATACTTACGGAGATGAAAAGGTCCAAGCCATAAAAGCAGCAGAGACTATAAAGGATCTCTCGGGTGTGAGGCTTGATACCCCGGCTTCAAGAAGGGGTAATTTGATAAAAATAATAAAGGAAATTAAATGGGAACTCAAAATAAGGGAAAAAGAAAATATTAAAATATTTATTTCTGGTGGTCTTGATGAATTTGAAGTTAAAAAACTTTCTGAAGCAGGAGCAGATGGATTTGGAGTAGGAACATCTCTATCAAATGCAAAAGTTATTGATTATGCGATGGATATTGTTGAAGTAGAAAATAAACCCTGCGCAAAAAAAGGAAAATTTGGTGGAAAGAAAAAACCTTTTATTTGCAGAAATGATAAAGAAATAATTGTGGATCTCTTTAATAAAGATGAGTTAATTTGTCCCAAATGTAAAAGGAAGATGGAACCTCTTTTCATCCAGTATATTAAAGAAGGTAAAATTGTTTATGAATTTGAAAATGTGAAGGAGGTAAGAAAAAAGATAATTGAAAATTTACAAAATTTCTCTTTTGAAGAGCTCGGTTTTTAAATATCCACGATACACTTTAGAATAAAAAATTATTTTTAAAATTCGTATATTATTCTTATAAGTATTTTAACCATATCATCTGTTACCTGAGCTTCATTATGGAAAGAAGTGTATAAAACTTTACCCTGGTTATAAGAAAAATAAACCATTATTGGAACATTGTAAAGCTTTTCATTCCAGGTTCTAACAGAATCAGCTGTTATCCATGTCTCGGAACCTAAACTTTGATTAATAGCACTAATAACAGCCCAACCTAATGAAAAATTTATATTTGCTTTATCCTTACCTAAATGAATTCTAATTTCCTCATCATTTATAAATGAAGTGGTTACCGTAGAAAAACCTTGTCTTGCAGAACCGGCAATAGAATCATTTCTATAAAAATCTATATACTGAGGAAAACAAGCTTCAACAACAGTGTAAGCAAAATCTGAACAATAAAGTGAATGTCCATTTGAAATCCATGATTTCATATTGTCTCTCATTCCTGCGTTAGTATAAAAATCATCTTCATCCTCTGCTCCACAGTTTATAAAAACCACATTAAAATCATTCAAATATGGAGAATTAAGAAATTGTGAAATATTATTAAAAAGAACATAAGCACCTGTATCAGGAACTGTTACATTTCTGAAACCTATAGTATCAAGTATCTCTTCAATTCTATCATAGGAACCTCTAACAACAGCTATTTTTAAGTGAGAACCAAGTTTCAATGGATTCTGTCTCGTGCTTATTGCTACATTTTTGCCATCCTCTATATTAACTTGTTTCTCTATTTTCACTGAACCTATTGTTATAACAACTGTTTTTTGACCAGCTGGTATACCATCTATTTTGAAATATCCCTCAGAATTTGAATAGGTTTTTTTATCTGAGTTTTCCTTTATATAAACAAGAACCCCGCCAAGGGGAAAAAGACCATTTTTTGTAGCAATATAACCTTCAATAGAACCTCTTGTAATAAGTCCGTTTATTACCTTCTTTTTACAGCTAAAAAGAATGACAAAAGAAAATACTACAGATATTACTAAAAAGAACCTCATAAGAAAAATCTTTTTTAAAATAAGGAATTGAACCTCAAAAATTATATTTTAATTATATAATCAAATTCCATCAACTTTAATTTTCTTATCCTTTTTACTTGCAAAGGCAACAGGCATATTTTCTGTATTCATAAAATAACCAAACTCACAATCCCTTGTTATAGCAATAACACCTGCTCTTCCACCAGTATTTTTTTCAAGAATTTCAATACCCTTTATACAGGCTTCTTTGACATTAATACCTTCTTCCACTCTATCACAAACAAATTTTGAAAGAACAACTCTCATTATTGCTTCACCAATTCCGGTTGCAGAAACAGCACATAAAGAATTAGCATAAGTTCCGCATCCTGGACAGGGAGTATCTCCAACCCTTCCCTCCATTTTAAAAAAAATACCTCCTGTTGAAGTCCCTGAAACAATATTACCTCTGCTATCAACAGCACAAGCACCGACAGTATCACCCACAAGAATCTCATACTTATCCTTAGCCCATTTTAAAATATCCGTCATTTCCTTTCTTAAAAAACTTTTTTTATTTTTTAAAAATTTAAAGTAAAAATCTAACCTTTCTTTACTGACTAAATTTGTCTTTTTAAAACCTTCAAGTAAGGCAAACTCTTCTGCTCCTTTGCCAATAAGCAAAAGATGCGGTGTTTTTTCCATAACTCTTCTTGCAATAAGAATAGGGTTTTTAAATCCAGTTATCCCTGCAACTGCTCCGAATTTTAAGGTATTTCCAACCATTATTGACGCATCCAGTTCCACTGTTCCCCTTATTGTTAAAACTGAACCAAACCCAGCATTAAAATAAGGATTATCCTCCATTTCTGAAACAGCAGCACATACTGCATCAATTGCGGAACCACCTTTTTCTAAAATACTGAATCCCTTTTCACAGGCTTTTTTTACTCCCTTTATAGCTTCCTTTTTGTTTCTGTGTTTTCCAGCCCCTCCATGAACAATAATACCATAATTTTCCATATATTTTTCCCTCCTTTTTGAATAGAATTGAAAATTATAGGAAAATTTATAAATGAAAAACTATTTAGAAACAATTAATAATAAGGAAATTAAAGAAAAAATTGAAAAATTTGTAAAAATTTTAAAAGAAGTTAATAAAAGAATAAACCTTATAAGCAAAAGAGATATAGAAAAAATATATGAAAAACATATTACAGAATCACTTTTTTATTTAGAAATTTTAAAAGGAAAAAAAATTGTTGATATTGGTTCTGGAGCAGGTTTTCCAGGTATAGTCCTTGCTATTGTAAAAAAAGATTTTGAACTTTACTTAATTGAAAGAAACCAAAAAAAATCAGAATTTTTAAGAAAAGTTAAAAGAGAACTTAATCTTTTAAATGTAAAAATCTATAACTGTGATTTGAAAGATTTTGAGGAAAAAAATGAATTTGAATTTGTATCAAGAGGAGCAGGTTATATAGAGTTACTCAAGATTTTAAGAGAAAAAAATTTAAAAGGTTACTTTTATCCAGTTTTACCTGAAAGGGAAGAAAAATTTGAATATAAAACTTTCATAAATAAATGGACAGGAAAAAAAATAAAAATAGGAATTATTAGGATTTAATCAAAAAATTTCAACGACAAAACAAAAACTACCTTCCCCATTATATGGGTTTCCTCATCTGGTTTTAAAATTCCATACTTTTTGTTTTCAGAAACAAGAAAAAAATCATTTTCTCTTTTTACTAATCTCTTCAAAACATAATCTGCTGAACCAATTCTCACAAGTACAATATCTCCTGGAGTATATTCACCCCTTTCAATTACAACAAAATCACCCTCATTTATCAAAGGCTCCATACTATCAGAACTTACTTGAAGAACAAAAAATTTTTCTTTATTTTTCAATATTCTTTTTTTTATACGCTCAGGTAAAATAGACAAAGGAAACTCAATTTCTTTCATCTTTTCTGCTGAATCAAAATAAATTTCTTTTTTACCAGCACCCACCTTACCCATTAAAGGCAAATTTAAAAACTTTTCCTCCTCTAAAAAATAAGAAATACTTATTCCAAATATATCCGAAAGCTTCTTTAAATCAGAAAAAGAGGGCTTCCTTTCTCCCCTCTCCCACCTTGAAACTGTAAGCAACTTATAACCAAGCAAAGAAGCAAACTCCTTCTGCGTCAAACCTTTATTTTCCCTCAATTCCCTTATTTTTTTCCCAATAATATCCATTTTTAATTATACAATAAAAATTTAAATTTATCCAATTCGGATTAATTTGAATTATTTATCCAATTTGGATTAAAATTAAAATATGGAAAGAGTAAAAGTTATTTATACTGGTTTTCCTTCGCCTGCAAGGGATTATGAAGAAAAGCCTCTTGATTTAAATAAATTTATAGTTTCAAATCCCTTTTCTA
>JBDRZP010000023.1 GCA_039804025.1 candidate division WOR-3 bacterium | reverse complement strand
CAACATCAAGTGATCCTGCATTTTTAAAAAAAACAAGAGCAAAAAGATTAAAATCCAGATTAAATCTTTCAATTTGAAACCACCTTGTTTTTAAATTTTTAAAATAAAAACCGGAAAGATTTATAAATGATTCCTCTATTTCAACATTTTCAATTAAAAATTCCTCCAATCTCTTTTCTATATCTTTTTTAGTTTTCCATATTGCAAAGTTATAAGAAATATAGATTAAAATACAGATAAAGATTAAAACCGGAAAAAATATCAAAAGCCTTTTGACTTTCATCTCAATCTTATATTATAAATAAAAATGAGAAATTTTGAAAAAGCTTTAACCTTTGATGATGTTTTAATATTACCAGGTAAAAGTAATGTTTTGCCTCATGAGGTTGATCTAAAAACAAAATTTTCAAGAAACGTGGGGCTTAATCTTCCCTTTGTATCTGCTGCTATGGACACAGTTACTGAATCTCAAATGGCAATTGCAATGGCACAAGAGGGTGGAATAGGAATAATTCACAGAAATATTAGTCCTGATGAGCAGAAAGAAGAAGTAATAAGAGTCAAAAGATTTGAAAGCTGGTTTATAAAGGAACCAATAACTCTTTCACCAGAAGAAAAAGTTGAAAAGGCAAAAGAAGTAATGGAAAAATATAATATATCCGGTATTCCCATAGTTAAAAAAGACAAAACTCTCGTTGGGATAGTAACAAAAAGAGATTTAAGGTATATAGAAAATTCACAACTTGCTATTGAAAAAATTATGAAAAAGAATGTAATAACTGGCAGAGAGGGTATCACAGTTGAAGAAGCACATAAAATTCTTATAGAAAATAAAATTGAAAAATTGCCTGTCGTTGATAATAATGGGAAACTTAAGGGATTAATTACTCTTAAAGACTTATCGAAAAAAATTGAGCATCCCAATGCAAATATTGATGATAAAGGAAGATTAAGAGTTGGAGCTGCAATTGGCACAGGGGATGATTGGGAAGAAAGGTTTTATAAATTATTAGAAGCTGAAGTTGATGTGATTGTTATTGATACCGCCCATGCCCATTCCAAAAGAGTTCTTGATGTAGCAAACCTAATAAAAAAGAAACACCCAGAAGTAGAACTTGTTGTTGGAAATGTAGCAACTCCCGAAGCAACAGAGGATCTTGCCAAAATAGATGTGGACGGAATTAAAGTAGGTATTGGACCTGGATCAATATGTACAACAAGAGTAGTTGCTGGAATTGGAGTTCCACAACTTACTGCTATAATGGAGTGTTTCAAAGTTTCTAAAAAATATAAAATACCTATAATAGCTGATGGAGGTATTCGTTACTCAGGAGATATTGTAAAAGCCCTTGCAGCTGGTGCAGATTGTGTAATGATGGGAAACCTTCTTGCAGGAACTGAGGAAAGCCCGGGTGAAATTATAATACATGAAGGAAAAAGATATAAAACATATAGAGCAATGGGTTCAATCTCTGCTATGAAAAAAGGTTCAAAGGATAGATATTTCCAGGATAAGGCTATAAAGTTTGTTCCCGAAGGAGTTGAAGGAATGGTTCCATATAGGGGCTCTGTCCGAGATGTTCTTTTTCAGCTTGCAGGTGGAGTTAGAGCTGGGATGGGCTATATTGGAGCCAAAAATATTAAAGAATTAAGAAGAAAATCAAAGTTTGTAATAATAAGTCCCTTTGGATTAAAGGAAAGTCATCCTCATGATATTATAATAACAAAAGAAGCTCCAAATTACGAACCTCCTAAATATCTCTGATCTTTCTCTGTGCGACTGTAAAAAATAAGGAATCTTTAAAATTATCTATAATATATTTTAGAAATTTTTTGGCTTCTTCTTTTTTCCCTTTTTGAAGTGAAATTTTATAACCCTCAAAATATAAACTTGCAATTAAATTTTCATCAAGAAGAGTATCTTTTATTTCAAAAAATTCTGCATTTTTAACCTTATTTTTTAAATTAAAATAATTTTTCCATTTTTCACCTATATCTTCCTTTATTTCAAAATCAAAATTGTTTTCTATTTTTTCATTTATCTTTATAATCAGTTTGATATCTTCCTTTTTTTCAAATTTCAAAAGGTAATATATGAATAAAGCTTTATAAATCTCATCATCATCAGGATACCTGAGAATAGCTTTTGAAAGCAAGGAATCGGCCTTTTCTTTTCTATCTAAATAGATACTGATTTTAGACCTTATAAGTAAAATATCAAAATAATTAAAATTTTTTAAAATTGAATCAGAAATTTTATAATTACCAATATAATAATAAATTTTACCTATCTCAAGTTTTTCCTCTTTTATTTTTGAAAGATTATTTACTAAAATTGATTCAGCCTTTGATTTCTTTTCTGAAAAAATAAAATAATATAAATCTGATAAAATCTTTAATTTTTCATCATTACATTTTTCCTTTAAATTATAAGCCTTTCTATAATCACCTATTTTTAAATAAAAATTTAATTTATCACAATTATTTAAATTTTTTTCTAAAAAATTTTTAAAATTTATAGGATCTTTTTTATATAAAAAAACTATTAAAGAATCCCTTTTCTCTTTTTCTCCTATCAAATCGTAAATCTCAATCACATAGTCAAACTTTTTTCTCCTTGAAAATTCCTGTAAAAAAATAGGAAAAATTTCTTTTATTCCATACTCCTTTGTTTCTTTAAATATTCTCTCCACAAATTTTTCATCTAAAACCCCTAAATAATCAAGAAAAATATCCATAAATCCTGATTTATTTTTAATATTTAAAAATTCTTTCCAGAAATTTTCATAATCTTTTAATTTTAAAAGCACAGAAAGATATTCTCTTTCATATAGCATTTGGGTGTTAAAAATTTTTCTTGATTTTTCAATTAAAAATTTAAGATCCTTCGGTTCACCATATCTTTCAAGGGTTTTTATAACAGAGTATACAATTGATGGATCTTTAAAATATTTAAAAAGAGTATCAGAAAATTTATTAAATTCTTTTGATTTTTTTTGAGAGGAAAGAGATAAAAGAAGATCTGATAGATAAAGTAAATTTCTCTTATTCTCTTTAAACATTTTATAAGAAATTTCTTCAAGTTTCAAAAAATTTTTATTCTTTAAATAGGATTCTCGGAGGTTAAGATATTCCCTTTGTGAAATCTGAAAAAAAATTAACGAAATAAAAAGGATAGCCACTCAAATAAGAGAAAGTGTATTCTTCCTATAAGAAGTGAAACACGAGCCATTACTGTGTATCCAAATGAAGCTCCAAAAGCAATCATTATAAAGGTAATCCCTATTTTAGCTAAAATACCAAGTGGACCTTTATGTTCTTTTGAGAAAAAGAAATAAATAAGGGTTGTAACAGTTGCAATAATTATTATTATGTTATTAAAGCTACCCAAAAGATCTCCCGTGTATAGTGGAAGTAATGTGCCTTGGATTTGTGGAATAACATAACCCTGTAAGGAACCTGTAATTCCAAGACCAGCAGCCATACCAACAAGAAAAGCTATTGACCATCTTGAAAGCCATGCTGAAGGTGGAATAAATCTTAAAAGCATAAATATTGAAAGTGTAATTGGTATAAAAAGAATCCATTGCTCTGGACCAAAATGTAAAAACATTTTAAAAAATCCATACTCTTTAAAAAGTGGTTTAAAAGGTGTAAGTATTTTAGGTTCTACATCAAAAAACCATAAATATAAAAACCAGAAAGCTGCTGCTGAGCCCACATAAATATGTTCGGCTAATTTATAAAAGGGATTATCTTTATACAAAAAGGAAAAAATAGCAAGAGTTAAACCGGCAGCTATCCACATAAAAATTAAATCAATCATCTTAACCTCCTTAAGGCAAAGTAACCTATGTTTCCTAAAAGTATAAGTGCAATAATAATAATATGAATTACTGTCTGCGCTGTCATACCAGCATAAGCAAATCCCTTCTTATTAACAAGAATCTCATAATCAGCAGCTCCTCTTAAACCTCCTATTAAACCAATAATCTGACCTGCTTGATAATAAGGATACATATCAGGAGTCACAACTGCTGTTGAAGTTATTATTATTTTTAAACCAAATCTTGCCTGTCCGAACTGAACCCAGTAATCGCCTGTTGCTCCTGCCTCAAAACCTATAAGTAAAGCTATATCATTGTAGTTATGAATATTTTTCATTAATGGTATTGAATCAAGAGGTTTCCCCCTGTAATCAGAATTAAAAACCCCTCTTATCTCTTTTCCCATATTTAGAATAACTGCCGCAACTCCTGGTCTATAACCAAGAAAAACATAATCTTCTCCATATTTTTTATTCATTTCCTTAGCAATTTTCTCCAAAGCAATCTGACCAAGAGGAAGCCCAAGAGGCCAGTGTCCAAGCATTATTATTTTTAAATTATTTCTAAAAAGATGAGTTAAAACTACTTCAAGAAGAGGCTGGAGTTCTGGCATACTTGCTGCATCATAATCTATTGATATCATAACAGCAGAACCTTCAGGTAATTTTTCAATAAAATCGTAAGCATTTTTAACTTCCTGAAGAGGCTCAAATTTAAATCCTTTCCGTGTTAATAAGGGAATTGTAACGCTTATAAAGACAATCAAGTATATAATTCTTCTATCAATCCTGGCTAATTTTTCAAAAAAATTTTTCATTTTAGATAAGTCCTTTCAATTCCAAGAATAATCCTTATAGACATTGCTATTGCTCCAAGTGATATTCCAATAAAAATACCCCTTTTAGCACCAAGCTGGGGAATGTTCATAACCCAATCGGCTATAAAAGGTAGATACTTTTTAAGTAATATAGATGAAGGGAAAATTACTCCTAAGGATAAAATTGAAAGAACAAAAAATAAAGCTTTTTCGTAAGGGTTTACCCTCTGAATTCCTTCAAGAGCAAATATCAAGGCTATTAAAATTAAGGTTATTCCAATAAAATAAGGAATTGTCTCTTCTCCCTTTGGAACCCTTCCAAGCATAACAAGACCTGCTGAAATAAGTAAAAGTGTTGCATTAAACGTTCTCGCTCTAAAGGCTCTATAAGCTGCTGATGCTATAAAAAAAGAAAGTAAAGCAAACATTGTAGCACCGAGTGGAACAAAAATGTATGTATAGAAGTATCTCAAAAAAGTAGAGGTAGGAGCAAAAGGATTTCCGTGCTTTATACCTGAATATATACCCCATATAAGGACTGTAACAAAACTAAAAATAAGAATTGCAGAATAAGGAGCATCCTTTTCCTTTCTCTTTATTTTTCGGTAGTGGTATAAAAGCAAAGAATCAACACCGAGAATTAGGGTAAAACCTGAAACAATAATATACCAATCATTAAATCTTTCCTGAAGACTACCAAAGGGTTCATGGGGTATAAAAAGAGCTACTACAAGTAAAAGTCCTGATATAAAGGTAATTATTAAAGGTATTTCTTTTTTCATTCTATAAAATTGTAAAAAATTCTTTTAAAAAATGTAAAAAGGGGTTTTTAACAAAAAAAGACAGAGTTTCAAGAGTAACACCAGCTAAAATAACAATAATTAAGAGAATTTTAACCCAATCTTCTCCCTTTATGGTAGCAAGGGATAAGGGTTCCTTTTCAAGATATGCACTCGCTGCATACATTTCTTCACCAATCAAAGTATAATCAGTGGCTGCAACAAAAAATGGAAGCTGTGTAACTGCAGTTGTTCCTGAAATCTGAATAGCACCGATTGAGTTACCCGTTTCTGCCAAAATTAAAGATTCAGCATAGAAATACCCTTGCAGAAATACTGCACCAGGTTTTTCTCTAAGCATTATTCCATCAACACCAGCTGCATAACCAAATTGTTCATAAGAAAGGAAAAATACATTTCCTTCCTTATAAAGGTCAGGTCTTCCTGCCTCTAAATATCCCTCCTTAACTGTCTCCTGAGCAGCCACAAAAACAACAGGATCAAAACAGGGAACAATTAAATCAGTTTCATATTCCGCTGCCTTTTTTGCAACTCTTTTTAATATAGAAAGTCCTGCTATAGTTGGTATTTCAGCAATTGTCCCAAGGCCAAGAGAAAAAAGCAAAGGTTTACCAAGTTCTGTTGATCTTCCCACTGCTTCATCAATGGCATCTAAACCAGCTATTTTTCTTATATAAAGATGTTCACCTTTTTTAGCTTTTTCAATGTAAAATAAAAGTAAACTCACAATAATAATCAAAAGTATCAAAGCACTTAATCTTTTTTTATGAAACCACTGGGCAGATGGAATCGCTATATTGGAATAATCGCTATCTATAAATTCTCCACCCTTAACAGCTCTTATAAAATATCTGTAACTAATACCATTCTTTAAACCTTGATCAATAAAAGAATTTTCACCTTTTTTTAATATAGAGACAGTTTCTGGCAAAGCCCAAGTTCCTTCTTTTTGAAATTGTCTAAAAAGAATATAAAAATCTATCAAGGAATCATCAGGAGAGAGATTCCATTCAACTAAAATTCTTCCACCAGCATCATTTGGAACATCATATGCCTTTATCTCTGAAGGGGGCAAAAGGGAGAAAATAAAAAAAATTTTTAACATCAGTTTATTGTAAGAAAATAATCTTGAAAAAATCAAATTAATGTAGTAATTATATTTATGAGAAAATTACCTTTAATTCCTCTGCGTGAAGTTGTGCTTTTTCCTAACTCTATATATCCACTTATATTAGGAAGAGAGTTTTCTAAAAATGCACTTGAAGAAGCTTTAAAAACAAAGGAAAAAGAACTCATTTTTTTAGCACAGAAAGACCCCTCTGTTAATGATCCTGAAATAAAGGATTTATATCCTGTTGGAACCTTAGGAAGAGTTTTAACTGAATTTAAATCACCGGAAGGAAATTACAGAATTGTTGTAGAAGGTATTGAAAGGGTAAAAATTTTAAACATTATTTTTAATGGGAAATTTTATGAAGCAGAGTTTGAAATTTATGAGAGGAATTTAATTGAAAATGAAAGAGCCTACCAGCTTGCAAGAATAATAACAGAAAATTTCAGAACCCTCACAGGCTTTTTACCAGGATTTCCAGAGGACCTTCTCGCTCATTTGTTTTCAAAAAGAAAACCAGTAGAAATTGCAGATTTTGTATCAACACATCTCCCTGTTAAAGCAGAAGTTAAACAGGAGCTTCTTGAAATTGATAATTTACTTAAATATCTTGAAGAATTAAATAAAAAAATTATTGAGGAAATTGAATTTAGAAAATTAAAAATTGAAATAGAAGAAAAAACAAGAGAAGAATTACAGAAGAGTCAGAAACAAGTATTTCTTCATGAGCAAATGAAGCAAATTCAAAAGGAACTCGGATATAGAGAAGGAGATGAAATTCAAATATTAAAAGAAAAGATTGAAAAATCAGGTATGCCAGAGGATGTAAAAGAGCATGCCCTTAAAGAGCTCAGAAAACTTGAAATAACACCTTCTATTTCACCTGAAGCAGCTGTTATAAGAACCTATCTTGATTGGCTAATTTCAATGCCATGGAACAAAAGAACAAAAGATACTCTTGATTTGAAAAAAGCAAAGAAAATTCTTGATGAAGACCACTATGGTCTTTTTGAACCAAAAAATAGAATTTTAGAATACCTATCAATTTTAAAATTAAAGGGAAAAATTACAGGACAGATTCTTTGTTTTGTTGGACCCCCAGGTTCAGGTAAAACATCTCTTGCAAAATCAATATCTAAAGCTCTTGGAAGAAAATTTGTAAGGATGTCCCTTGGTGGAATAAGGGATGAAGCTGAGATAAGGGGGCATAGAAGAACCTATGTAGGAGCTCTTCCTGGAAGAATAATTCAGGGCATAAAAAAAGCAGGCTCAAAGAATCCAGTCTTTCTTTTAGATGAAATTGATAAAGTGGGAATGGACTATAGAGGTGATCCTTATGCCGCACTTATGGAAGTTCTTGATCCAGATGTAAACAAACATTTTGTTGATCATTATCTTGAAGTTGAGTTTGATTTATCAGAGGTACTCTTTATAACAACAGCTAACTCTTTATATAAGATTCCACTTGCTTTAAGGGATAGAATGGAAATCATAAATTTACCTGGTTACTCTGAATTTGAAAAATTGATGATTGCCAAAAAACATCTTATTAAAAGAATTCTTGAAGAAGTAAATTTAAATCCAAAATATTTTTCTATAGAAGATAGTGCTATACTTGAAATAATCAGAAAATACACAAGAGAAGCCGGTGTGAGGGAATTAGAAAGAAAACTTTCCAGGGTAATAAGATATGCTGCTAAAAATTTTGTAGAGAAAGGTGAAGCTACTTCTGTTGATAAAAAAGACCTATCCAAAATTCTTGGACCTGCAATATATACAACAATCGAAAGTGAAAGAAAATTAAAACCGGGTGTAGCTTATGGACTTGCATGGACAGAGTATGGTGGAGATATAATGAGAATTGAAGTTTTACTTATGGAAGGAAAGGGAGAATTAACATTAACAGGGCAACTGGGGGATGTTTTAAAGGAATCAGTCTATGCTTCTATCAGTTATTTAAGGTCAATGAGTAAAATTTACAATTTACCAAAAGATTTTCACAAAAAGTATGATATTCATTTACACATACCTGAAGGAGCAATACCAAAGGATGGACCTTCAGCCGGTCTTGCAATTGTTCTTGCTATATTATCTGCACTTATTAAAAAAGAATTACCCTCTGATACAGCCTTTACAGGTGAAATCACTCTAACTGGTGAGGTTTTAAGAATAGGCGGACTTGAAGAAAAAATAAATGCTGCTAAAAGAGGTGGAATAAAAAGAATTCTTCTTCCTGAGGATTCAAAATCTGATGTTAAAAAAGCGAGAAGAGAATTAAAAGAAGGTATTGATTTTTGTTATATTAAAACTATAAATGAAGCAATCAATATAGTTTTTCCAGATTTAATTAAGAATAAAATAAAATCAGGAGAATTTTCCCATATTGTTTCCTTTAAATCTTGAAAGAAGAAAAAACAGTTTTAGTTGCAGTATTCAGTCCCAAGGAAAAAGAAATATCAAGTTATAAATTACAAGAGCTTGAAAGTCTTGTAAAATCTGCAGGAGCAATAATTACTTCAGAAGTTATACAATTTAGAGATAAAATTGATCCAGAATTTTATATTGGCAAAGGGAAATTAATGGAAATTAAAGAAAAAATTGAAAAAAATGGCGCTCTAAGTGTGATTTTTGGTTGTGACCTCTTACCAAGACAGACAAGAAATCTTGAAAATTTCCTAAAAATTAAAGTCATCGATAGAACAGAGTTAATAATGGATATTTTTGCAAAACATGCAAAAACAAGTGAATCAAAAATTCAGGTTGAACTGGCTCAACTTACATACAGATTAAGCAAATTAAGGGGAATGGGACAATGGCTTTCAAGACTCGGTGGAGGTATAGGAACAAGGGGACCGGGTGAAAAAATCCTTGAAGTGAAAAGAAGAAATATAATGCTTAGAATAAAATATTTAAAGGAAAAATTAAAAGATATTGAAAAACAGAGAAATGTTCAAAGTAAAAAAAGAAAAAATTTTTTTAAAATATGTTTAGTTGGATATACCAATGCAGGTAAAACCTCAATCCTGAACTTAATTGCTAAAGAAAAAGCAGAAACAAGAGATGCACTCTTTGTTACTTTAGATGCACTTACAAGAAAATTTTACATTGAGAATGTTCCTGTTATTATAAGTGATACAGTCGGTTTTATAGAAAATATACCTTTAAGTATTATTCATTCTTTTAAGTCAACACTCAAAGTAATAGAAGATGCAGATTTACTTTTACATGTTGTTGATATTTCAAATCAAAGGAAGGAAGAACATATAAACTCTGTAAATAAAATCCTTGAAGATATGAATGTTTTAAAAAAGGATACTATTTATGTATTCAACAAGTATGATTTATTTTTTGAGGAGGAAGAAAAAGTATATCTGAAGAATAAATATACTCCATGTGTTTTCATCTCAGCAAAAACAGGAGAAAATATAAATTTACTTCTTGACAAAATTAAATTTTATGCTTTAAAATTTAAAAGTAAAATTAAAATTTAAAATGGATGAAATTGTGTTAAAACCTTATATAAGTATTGAAAAACTGGAAGAAACATTTAAAAGTAAAGACAAAGTTAAGCTTTTTTATGATGAAATAAGGCCAAAACTTCAAGATCTTGTTACACCTATTTTAAACACAATAGAGGAAATAGTTGGTGTTGATATTTTCTGGCATTCAAAACTATCAGTTATACCTTCATTAAATGTTGAAGAGGCTAATTTTGTTGGATACGGTATAGAACCAAGGAAAAACGAAAGTTACCAGAAAAATTCAGATCTATTAAAAATATTTTTAAGATTTGAAGTTCATTCACCTCTTGAATCAGGTGTATATTTTGGAATAAATGGCAAATATGAAAAATCAAGATTTGCCTTTCTTTTTCATCAATATCCAGAGGATGTTGTGTCCGTTATTCAGAATGCTTTTGTTTATGTTAAACTCTTAGATAAGCAGATTGATCTAACCTCCACTGAAAAAATTATAAATTTTCTTGATAAATACTTTACAGAAGCTGACGAAGTTGTTTTTTTTGGACCTGTTGAAGTTACAAGACCAAAGGAGGAAGTTAGTGCAGGAAGTATATTGAGATTTCTAACTTTATTTCCTATTTACCAATCTATGATTGAGTATTCCTTATCCGATGAATCAAATTTTAAAAATTACATAAAGAGAGTATTTAATTTTTTACTTTCACCTTAATTCCTTCTATCTATAACCTTCCCTTATAAAAGACTTCAAGATTCCTTCTTAAAGTATCCCTTGTAACTCTTCTTATCAACTTTCCCTGGTAAGCAAAAGAAACCTCTCTTTTTTCTTCGGAAACAACAATTGTAAAACAATCACTCTGTTCTGTTATACCAATAGCAGCCCGGTGTCTTGTTCCAAGAGAAATATCTATAAGTGGTGAATCAGAGACCGGTAGAATACACCTTACAAATTTTATTCTGTCATCCTTTATAACACATGCCCCGTCATGCACAGGCGAAATCGGATTAAAAATAGCAAGAAACAATGGTTCAGAAATTTTTGCATCCACGAATAAAGCCTTATCAGTGTATTCGCTTAAAACCATCCTCCCCTCTAATACAATTATTGCACCATAGCCTTTATCTCTTAGAGAAAAACTAGCCTTAACAAGGGTATTTATTATTTCTTCAATTTTTTCCTCGTTAATTTTTTCTCCTTTTAAAAGCGGCAACCGTCCAAAACTCGTGAGGAGTCTTCTTATTTCTGGTTGGAATATTATTATAAAGGCAATCAAACCGATTGTTTTCAAACCATTAAAAAATAACTTTGTTCCAGCTAAATCAAATATGAAAGAAATAAAAGCAAGCAATAATAAAATAAAAACACCCAGAAACATAAAACCAGCCCTTGTACCCCTGAATAGTCTTATAATAAAATAAGAGAAAAAGGACAAAATTAAAATATCTATAAGATCAAAGATTCTTATATTTAAAAAATCCAATTTATAATTTTATATCTGGGAAAACTGCTAAATGTAAAAAATCCTCTTCTTCTTTTTTCTTAAATCCCCTTACTATTAAACTTTCACCTTCACCCCTATATTCAATACCCTTTCCAACTCCATTAAATTTTTTCATTTTTATTCTTATGACTTTCTCAATTATCTCTTTAACCTTATCCTTATTTATAAAATCAGTAGGACGGTCCCTTAAGAGTATTGCATCAAGAGCATAGCCTCTTAAAATTTTTTTCTTGAATTTTTCAAAAATATAAGGAGAAACAAAAAGATCCATACATATAAATTTATCACCAGCAAAAGCGACTAAACCACTTACATCACTTAAATCAAGATTTTCTAAGTACCATTCAATCTGGGATTCATATCCTTTAAAAGCATCATGAATGGATAAAGTTCCGGAAGTAATCTTAAGAGAACTAAGAGTATTTTTAACACTTTTCCAGACTATACTCTGATCTGAATAATAGGTCTTATTCAAAGATAAGCTCTTATTTGTGGTTTTTAAAAGGATAGCCCTTAAACTGGGATATAAAGCTACTCCTGAAGAGCTAAAACTTCTTCCACCTTCCCACCTTCTCTCTTCAACACAAGAAACAGGAACTTCTATTACAGTATTTGGTTCGGAAAAAAAAGCGGTATTAATTACCCTGTTTTGAAAAGCACCTATTACTTCTTCTCCATCAATAGCAAAAACAGGGAAACTTCCACTATTTTTAAAAATTATCTTGTTCACAGAAGGCTCCTTTAATTCTTCAAATTTCCCAAAACCTTCATTATAAGCCTCATCAATTGTTTTTATATTTTCTTTAAAATCTCCGTTATCCTTTCTATATAAGGGATACATCAATAGGTTTCTTTGGAATACAGGTTCTCCAATTTCTATTTTTTTCATAATAAATTATAAAATAAAACTAAACAAAAATCAATCCAAAAAAAATGCCGAGAACTGCTCCAACGATTACTTCAAAAGGAGTATGACCTAAAAGTTCTCTTAACCTTTCTTCTTTAATTTTACCTGTATGAGAAAATTCATCCATTATTTTATTCAAGATCTGTGCTTGTCTGCCTGCAGCTCTTCTTAAACCAGCAGCATCATACATAACAATAAAAGTAAAAAAAGCAGTTACAGCAAATAAAGGTGACCTAAAACCTTCCCTAATTCCAACCATTGTGGTTAAAGCAAAGGTGGATGCTGTATGAGAAGAAGGCATACCACCTGTTTCTGTTAGCCATTTCCAGTTCCATCTTTTAAATTTAAATGAATAAAGAATTGATTTTATTATCTGTGCAATTAATCCTACAAGAAGAGTTTTTAGGAGTATATCATTTGAAATTACTTCTCTTATCATAATTCAAAATTATTATGGAAGAATCTAAAATTTTTCCAAGGACTTATTGTGCTTTGTCTTTTTTCCTCTATTAAACTCTGTGTTTCAATAAGTGAAGATAACTCTTCTTCAAAAATAAAAGGAGTTAAATTTTCAGGTTTCCATCTCTCAAGTAAAAAGGTATCATATTCTCCTTTTTCAAAAAATTCACTTGAAATAACATTCAAGCAGAACTCTTTTGTTGTTTTAATACCAGCAATAAATAGCTCATTAAGAGCTCTTTTCATCCTCTGAATCCCCTCTTTTTTATCCTTACCCCATACAATTATCTTCATTATTAAAGGATCATATTCTTCTGGAACATAAAAACCCTGGTATACACCTGAATCAACTCTTACAAATGGACCCGAAGGATAAGTAAGCCACTTTATTTCTCCAGGTGAAGGAATAAAATTTTCATAAGGATCCTCAGCACATATACGAACTTCAAGGGAATAACCTTTTAAAGGATACAGTTTCTCAAGTTTAAGCTCTTCTCCACTTGCAACTTTTAACTGAAGATAAACAAGATCAAGCATGCTTCTCATTTCTGTTACAGGATGCTCTACTTGCAATCTTGTATTCATCTCTATAAAGTAAAAATTTTTATTTTCATCAAAAATAAATTCTACTGTTCCAGCATTATAATAATTACAAGCCTTAGCGATCTCCATCGCAGCTTCCTCAATATCCCTTCTTATTTTATCATCAATAAAATATGAGGGACTTTCTTCAATAAGTTTCTGGTGTCTTCTCTGTATAGAACATTCCCTTTCACCGAGAGCATAGTAATTCCCCTTTTTATCAGCTATTATCTGAACTTCAATATGTTTTGGTTTTTCAATAAATTTTTCAATATAAAGGGAACCTTCACCAAAAGCACTTTCTGCTTCCCTGTAAGCTAAATTAAATAGAGAAACAAATTCTTCCTTATTCTTTACAATCCTCATACCCTTTCCACCGCCACCTAAACTTGCCTTCAAAAATAAAGGAAAACCGATTTTTTCTGCTATTTTCAATGCTTCTTCAGGATTCTCCAGTTTACCTGAATAACCTGGAACAACTGGAACATAACATTTTTCCGCAATTTTTCTTGCAAGAGCTTTATCACCCATAAGCCTCATAGACTCTGGAGATGGTCCTACAAAATTTACACCCTTTTTTTCAACTTCAAGTGCAAAAAGATAATTCTCTGATAAAAAACCGTAACCCGGATGTAAAAACTGAGGTTTTTCTTTCTCAATAACCCATAATATTTTATCAATGTTTAAATATGTTTCATAACTTGATTTACCATTTAAAGGGTAAGAAAAATCCATAAAAAAGTTATGAAGTGAAAATTTATCAGGGTCAGAGTATATTCCTATCGGCGATATTCCCATTTCTCTTAAAGTTCTTGCTATTCTTACAGCTATTTCTCCTCTATTTGCTATAAGGCATTTCATTTTTAAATTTTTTAAGTTTTAGATAATATTCGTAAGGACATGTTTTATTTGCAATTTTATTTTTACCCTCATGGTTATCACCATGATAATCAGAACCACCTGTTATTAATAAGTTGTTTTTAACTGCATATTCAAGATAATATTCCTCTTTCTCCTTATCATGATCCGGATAAAAAACTTCGACACCTTTCATTCCAAGTTTTTTTAAGTAATCAAGATAATCATAATCAATATTTTCAACTCCAGGGTGAGCTATAACAGGAATTCCTCCTGATTTTAATGCAAGCTCTATCCCCTCTTTCGGTGTTAATTTGAATTTCGGAACATAAGCAGGTCTATCTTTTCCAAGATAAAGTTCAAAAGCTTCATCAATAGAGGATACATAACCCTTTTTAACAAGAATTCTTGCTATGTGAGGTCTTCCAAAAGATTGAATATTTTTTTCTTCAATTACTTCTTCAAGGTCAATTTTGATTCCCAGGTTTTTTAATTTTTCTATTATTTTTTTTATTCTCTCAAATCTTACTCTTCTAATATTTATTAATACTTTCTCAAGTTCTGACTCCGGTTCAGGAAAATATACGAGCAAATGTATATCTCTCTCTCCATCACTTAAAGAAAGCTCAGTTCCAAGTATAACTTCTAAATCTGTTTCTGGAATAAAATTTCTTGCCTCTAATGTATCGTGATCACATATACCAAGAACTTTTATACCTTCTCTTTTTGCTTTCAAAATTAAGTCCTTAGGTGATAATTCTCCATCTGAAAAAATAGTGTGTGTATGCAAATCTATTTTAAAATCTTTCATAAACCAAGTTCCTTTACAACTTTATTAAAAATACCACTGTTAATCAATTTTGTTTTTCTTAAAAAGCCTTCAAGGAGTGCATTGTCACAAATTGTATTAATAAGTCTTGGTTTACCCTTGGAATATTTATAAATTATTTCATAAACATCATCTGAAAAAATCTTATATTCAGCTCCAGCCAATTTCAATCTGTGATTTATATATTCCTTCATAGAATCAAAGTCAAGGGGTTTAAGATTAATTTTTAAAGCAACTCTCTCATAAAGTGGCATATCCATTTTAAGATTTTCTTCTAATTGTGGCAAACCAAAAAGTATAAAGTTTAAAAGACGTTTTCCTGGAATCTCAATATTTAAAAGACCCCTTATCTCTTCCATAATTTCTTTATTTTTTAGCATATTAGCTTCATCAATTAATATAACAGGAATTTTGGAATTTTTATACATTTCTATTAATTTTCTTGAAACATTTGAAACAAGAGACACAGGATCATTATCGTTAACCTGAATTTTCAAATTACTGGCAATTTTTTTTAAAAACCATATTTTACTGATATCAGAATGAACAATAACTATTAAAGAAGGTTCAAAGTTTTCATATTTTGTAAGCTCACTCAAAAGTTTTCGAGCTAAAGTTGTTTTTCCAAGACCAATGTCACCTGTTACTGTAATCAAACCTCTATAGTTTTTTATACCATGAATAATTTTTATAAGTGCCTCCCTATGTTGCGGAGAATTAAACCAGAAATTCTCATCAGGTGCAGCTGAAAAGGGTTCTTTTTTAAAGTTATAAAAATCAAGATAAGAAATACTTTGCATTTCAGATATTATAAATAAAAATCAGAAAATTTTACAATCTTTTATAAAAAAGAAATTTTATCCTCGTCCACTACTCTTCTTCTATTACTTTCAAGTTCCTCAATTTTATCTTTTAAACCCATTATTTCAGGGTCTTTTTCATAGGCTCTTTTATAATAAGTTAAAGCATTGACAGGGTCACCTAAATTTTCATAGCATTGTCCCAGATGATACTCAATTGAAATAAGTCTTCTTTCTTCCAGATTCTTTTCCTGCAAAGCTTTTTCAAAATACTCTATCGCAATATTAAATTTCCTTAACTCCATAAAAATTTCACCAAGAAGCTCAAGAGATTTTGCCCTTGTTTCTTCTGAATTTAAGGCTTCTTTAAGGTTTATTATAGCCTCTTCATAAAGCCCCATTTCTCTCATTGCGATACCAAGTTCCAGCTTGCCTTTATAATCTATTTCCTTTGAAAATTTATGAAGAGTTTCCCTCACTTCACTGAATATATCCTTTTTAATCTTTTTCTCCTCCTCTTCCAATTCTTCAAAAATTTGACTTTTTAAATCTATAAATTCCTCTTTTTTTTCCTCCTCAAAAGTTTTTTTCTTTTCTATCTTAACAAATTCCTTCTCAGGTGTTTTTGGTTCTTCCACTTTTACAGTTTTTTCCTTTTTTAAAGGAACCTCTACTTTACTTTTCTGTAATTTTTCTAAGGATTCAGGACTTATCATTGTGACAAATTCAATAGCTTTTTTATTATCTGGCTCAATATCAAGTACCTTTAAGAACCACTTTAAAGCATCATCCTTTGCTCCTCTCTTATATAAACACTCAGCCAGGGAAATTATACTATCAACAAGAAGGTCTTTATTTTTCAACATATGGGAAATTTTTACCATTTCTTTTCTTGCTTTTATTTCTTCCGGCCATTTACTCGCAATTTCCTTGAGTATATTATAAGCCTCTATCACTAAATTTTCCTGTAAATAAAGTTCAAAAGCTTTATAAAAAGTATCAAGAGCTCCTGTATAATCACCCATCATAAGAAGTGTTTCAGCAAGAGTTTTAACTTTAAAGGGATTTTTTATCTCACTTTCTAAAACCTCTTCTTCACTTACAGCAGCTTCTGACCCGAATTCCATGTTAGAAACTTCCTGACTAAATTCCTCTTCAACTTCTTTTTGAATTTCCTTCTCTATTTCTTTCATCTCGACCATTTCTACTTTTTCTTCTTTTTCAGTTTCTTTTACCTGTTTAAGAGTTCTTGTTACTTTAGGTCTATCACCTTTTAAGAGTTCATCCAGTGTTACAAAAACACTATCTTTTTCCTCTGATTCGCTATCCGAACTTATTCTCTCTTCAATTTCTTTTTCAGAAACACCGAGAGATAAGAGTTTATTTCTGATTTCTTTTTCTTTTTCTTTATTTCTGTTAAAAAAATAAGACAAAAGCTCAAAATAAATTTCAATAGCCCTCTTGTTTTTTTTGAAATCAAGATAAAGTTCAGCAACTCTCTCCTTTAAGGCAAAATTCTCAGGTTGCCATCTTAAAAGAAGTTCATAATTTTCAAAACCTTTTTCATATTCACCATTCTTAAAAAGAAATTCAATATAAAATTCAAGAGTTTTACCAGCCTCTCCATAATCTCCTACATGATAATATGCCTCTGCTAATTTTCTATAGAGATCTTTTTTATCAGGATAAAGTTGAATTAATTTTTTTAGTAAAGCTATAGTTCTTTTATCATATATTCCTTGTTTTTCAAAAATTTCAAAAGATTTTAATAAAAATTCTCCTGCCTTTTTTTCCTGTTTGAATTTTATTAAAATTTGCCCTATTCTAAATAGAGTTTCTGGATCATTATTTTCATATTTCAAAATAGTTTGGTAAGTTTCTAAAGCTTTTTTGTAATCTCCTCTTAACTCATATTCCCTTGCTCTCTTCTTTAATTCTGAAATATTCATAATCCCATACCAGTAATCACCTTTTCAACATCATTTAACCCCACCCTGTTTTTACCCTGCATATAACATTCAAGCAAAGAGGCATCACATATAGCATTTATAACCCTCGGTATACCATTTGAAACTTCCCTTATTTTATCCTTTGCCTCTTGTGTAAAAATTTCTTCTTCTCCTCCAGCCTTTTTTAGTCTGAAATTAATATAATCTATTACTTCTGAATCATCAAGCTTTTCAAGAGAAATCCAAATAGGTATTCTTTGACTGAAATTAGGATCTTCTCTGAAATTTTTTATTATTTCTGAAAGACCAACAAAAACAAAGGAGATTGGTTTCTCATCCATAGTTTCTATTGAAAGAATATCTCTAAAGAAGTTCTTAAGTTCCGGTGATTTTATTTTATGAGCTTCGTCAAGCAAAAATATGAATTTTTTCCCTTTTTCAAAAGAATCTAAAATTGAAGATATAAATTCTTCTTTTAAACTTGAAATATTTTCTGTATCATTTAAACCAAAAAATCTTGAAACTTTCTTTAAAAACCATTTTACATTTACTTCTTGATGAGCAAAGAGAACAAAAAGAGGAATATAGTTTTCATGTTGATAAAAATCAAGAAGTAATTTTCTTAAAATCATACTCTTCCCGGTACCCACTTCACCTGTTAATACACAACCTCCCCTGTTTTTTGTTATACAGTATTTAATTTTTTCAAGTGCTTCTCTATGTATTCTGGAAGGATAGAAAAGTTCAGGATCAGGAATCATTGTAAAAGGGTCTTTTTTAAAACCAAAAAATTCAAATAATTCCATTTTTTACCTCCTTCAAAGAATAATAAAATGTTCTTTAATCATCTTTTTTGATAATTTAACCTTTTCCATTTCTGGTACTTCTTTTTCCTCGTAAACTTCTCTAATTTCTTCTATTACAGCTTCTTTTTCTTCAACTTCCGGTGTCAATATCTCAGGAATCTCAGTAGTTTTTTCATGAACAGTTAATTCTTTCTCTTCTCTTAAAACAGACTCACTTACCAGAGCTTCTTCTGGTCTTTTTATTTCTAAATATTCCTTAACATCTAAAAAACCGGGGTCCTGCTCATAAATAGAACCCAAAATTTCAAGTGCCTCTTGTTTATTATTAAGATTGTATAAAGATAATGCTTTAAAATACTTTATAAATTTAAGCGTTTCCTCACTTTCTGTAGCTTCTATAAATTTATCAGATTTTGAAACTACTTCTTCATATTCTCCTGTTAAATACAAGGTATAAAGATAATAGGGAGCAAAGAGATCAACTGAAACAGTATCTTCTATTTCTTTATAATCATTAATAACATCCTCATGCATATTCCACTCAGCCATTAGATTCAAAAAGGTAATATAATTTTCAACACTATTTTCAGGGAGTAAAAATTCCTCATATATTTTAAGTAAAATTTCATGTGTGATTTCAGGAAGTTTCCCTGTTTCCACCTTTGTGCTCTCAAACTTATCTAAAAATTCCTCAACTTTTGTAAGCCTTTCCTCCTGAGGAGAAATTTCTTTTATCTTATTCAGCACTTCCCTTGCCTTTTCTATGTTAGATTCAGATTTCAAATAACCGTAAATTGCACTGTAATATTCAAGAATTGCCTCCTCAAGAGAACCTATACTTTTAAGGAGGTCAGCAAGCTCAACTGTACCTGAAGGTTCTAATTTTTTTTCAGATAACCCTTCTATTTTAAGAATATCTTCAAGCTCACTTAAAGAAGGTTTATTTTCTACATAAATGAATTTTTTTATTAACTCTTTATAATTTCTTAACCTCTCGTCAGAATCAATGTTTTCGAAAGCATTTTTTAATAATTTTAAACCTTCATCATTTTTGAGATAAATATTAAGAACTCCTAAAAGAAAACTCTGTGTGGGGGTATTGTTAAAAAGCTCTTTTATTATTCTTTCAAGATACTTTTTTGAATCATCAATTACCTCTTCTCTTAAGAGTTTGTAAAGTGAATCCTTACATAACTTTAAAATACCGAGATAATAGGCAGATATGAATATTCTTGAATTTAATTCATTGGTTTCACCCTGAATTCTTTTCAATTTCATCAAACTTAACAATCTCTTGAAATGATTTTTTTCCTTATTAGCCTTTTCAAGAGCAGAAATATAATAACTTTGAGCAGATTCTATTTCCTCTTTTTCAAATAGAATATCACCTTTAAAAAGAAGAAGATTAAAATTATCCTTATCTTCTTCTAATAATCTATCCAGAAGCCTTAAAGCTTTATCAAATTCACGGTTACTGTAATATTTGAAAGCGAGGTTTTGAAATCGTTCCTTTAAAATCATTCTTTACCTCCTTTTAATTTTTTTAAAATAATATTTTCAAGTTTTTTAAATAAAGATTCAAACTCCTCTACCATTTTTTCCATTTCTGCCCTGTATTTAATTTTAAACTCATTTTCTAAATTTTTCAAGTTAATTAATACGTTAAACATGGCTCCTTTGAAAGAGGAATTAAACATCTCAAGCCCTGTACCCAAATCTGAAATAACATTTTCATCAATAAATTCTATAATACCATCAATAAGTTTCAAAGCAAATAAAGATTTCTCAGCAACTTCAAAAGGAACATTGATTGTTTCAAGAAGAGCATTAAAAACTTCCTTTTTACTTTTTCCACTTTTTAAACTATCCATATACTTCTGAAAACTTTCACTATCCTTATCCATTGCAACAAGAAAATAATCCTTCAATTCCTGGAATTTTAAAGAGGTATTTGAAAGCAATTCAAAATTTTCTTCAGTTTTCAATTTAGAAATTGTAATATTTAAAGCCATACTGCAGAGGGATGAAGCAATAGCACCCGAAAGAGCACTGGATGAACCTCCTCCTGGAACAGGAGAAGTCCTTGAAAGTTCATCAGCAAAATCCCATATTGACATCTTTGGTAACTTTGATTCAAAGATAAGAGGTAACCCAAGAACTTTCTTTTCTATTTCAAATTCAGTTACATCTCTTAATCCTAATGATTGAACTGCTGTTTCAAGAATATCCCTCACTGGAAGACCTTTTGAAACTTTCTGTCTCTCAAGGTAAAATAGACCTGATTCATAAATAGCATTAAAAGGAACTAAACCAACCAATTCGCTTCCAGTAACAGATAGCCCTCTTTCTTTGGCAAGCTCCTTTACTTTTTCAAAAACATGATGCATATTTGTTACTTTATAATCAGTCAAATTTATACTTATCTGTGCTCTTTTGTATTCATCTATGTACCAACCTATTGCTTTAACTTTTTTAAATAACCCCTTTTTCTTTACTGGTTTACCAATAATATTTTTTATATCAATTCCATTCATCTTTAAAAGTTCATAGAGATCATAACCGTGATTATCCTTAACATGATGATAAGTTTCTTCTAAAGTTTTTCCTATAAATTCACATTCACCGCAGGGATATTCATTTTCCTTATATCTAACAATATCGCCTTTAAAGTAAAAGGGATAAATGTTACCCTTTCTTTTTGTTCTTCCCTTCTCTCTAATTTCAAAGGCTATATCCTCTGCGTATCTTTTATCCCTTGTATTTAAATTAATGTTATAAGCAATAAGAAATTCCCTCACACCTATCACAGTGGCACCTGTTTTAGGATTAAATTCCTGGGGGCCAAAATCAGGTTTCCATTCAGGTTTATAAATCTTTTCAGCTAATCCCTCATATTCACCTTCTCTTATATAGGAAAGATCCCTTCTTTCTGGTATTTTAGCTGATTTTTCATATAAATATACAGGAATCCTTAATTCTTCTCCAACCCTTTTTGCAACTTCAATTGCTATCTCATTACATTCTTCAAAGGTTACATCCCTAAGTGGAATAAATGGACAGACATCAGTGGCACCTATTCTGGGGTGAGCACCTTTATGTTTTCTCATATCAATAAGTTCTGCTGCTTTTTTTATAGCACTAAAGGCTGCTTCTTTAACTTTATCTGGTTCTCCAATAAAAGTAACAACTGTTCTATTTGTATCATATCCCATATCCACATCAAGAACTTTTATTCCTTCAATTTCTTTTATAACATTAACTATTTCATCTATTATTTTTTTATTCCTTCCTTCAGAAAAATTAGGAACGCACTCAATCAATTTCATTTATAACCTCCTTTCCATTTTTTATTACAAGCACAGGTTTTTTTACATTATAAAAATCATAAAATAAATAGGATAGTCTTTTTATATCAAAAACAACAAGGTCAGCATCTTTACCTATTTCAAGAGAACCCTTTTTATCATCCATTAATAAAGATTTTGCTGAATTTATAGTAATTGCCTTAATTGCTTCTTCAATTTTAAAACCCATTAAAAATATTGAAAGTCCAGCAACAAAAATCTGAGAAAAAGTAAAAGATGTTCCTGGATTATGGTCAGTTGCAAGAGAAACTGAAAGACCAAGATCAAGCATTTTTCTTCCCTTTGCAAAAGGTAATCTCATATAAAAGGAAGTAGCTGGAAGAAGAATGCAGGAAATATTTTTATTCCTCATTTTTTTTAGTATATTTAAAGGAGTATATTCAAGATGATCACAGGATATAGCATTTACTTCCAGAGCCAGTTCTCCTCCACCTGAATTGGAGAGTTCATCCGCATGAATTCTTGGTAACATTCCATATTTTTTTGCCTCAAGAAGTATTCTTTTTCCTTCTTCTTTTGTATAAACCCCTTTTTCAACAAACACATCACAGAAATCTGCATATTTTGAAGCCTCTTTAAGACCATAATTTAAAATCTCCTCAATATATTCTTCCTTACTTTTTTCTTTAGGTACTGCATGAGCAAAAAGTGCAGTAATTTTTATATCTAAGGGAAGTTCCTTTTTTAGTTCATATAAAATTTCAAGGTGTTTGATTTCCTCCGCAACAGATAATCCATAGCCTGTTTTTGCTTCAATTGTTAAAGTTCCATGTTCTAAAAATTTCCTTAATCTTTCCTTTACTATTTTTTTTAAACTCTCTTTACTTTTTTCCCTTGTTTTTTTAACAGTATATAAAATTCCTCTTTCTTCTTTTAAAAGTTCAAGGTACTTCTTACCCAACAATCTTTCTTCAAACTCGAGAATTCTATCATCTGAGTAAACTGGATGGGTGTGAGGGTCAATAAATCCAGGTAAAATTATTTTACCTTTTAAATTATAAAACCTTGTTGAATCACCAATTTTATTTTTCCCTTCTTTATAATCACCTATAAAAACAATTTTTTCTTCTTTTATTCCTATATCTTTTTTGTAATAAATATCAAAACTTTCATTGCATATATAAATAAATTCAGGTGAATGTAGATAAATATCAAATTTTTCCATTTAAGGTTATAGTTTAAGAATTATAATGATTTTTTTGCAAGAAAATATAATATTATCTTAAACTTCATTTTTAAAATTAAATTTTGAAGGGAGAAATTAAATGAATCTGGGTGTCATAGGTCTTGGACATGTTGGTCTTGTTACAGCAGTTTGTTTTGCTGAAAAAGGCTTTAAAGTATTTGGAATGGATAAGGATAGTAATAAAATAAATACCCTAAAGAATAAAAATATACCCTTTTTTGAACCAGGCTTAAAAGAGTTGCTTAATAAAAATTTTAATAAACTTGAATTCACTGATAAAATAAATGTTATTCTGGAAAACTGTGAGGTTATTTTTTTATGTGTAGGAACTCCTCCTCTTCCAGATGGAAAAGCAGATTTATCTCAAGTAGAAGATGCCTCAAGAGAAATTGCAAAAAATTTAGAAAAGTTTACTCTTATTGTTGAAAAGAGTACTGTCCCAGTAAAAACTGCAGAATGGATTAAAAAAATTATGTCCCTTTATGTTAAGAAAAATGTTTCCTATGAAGTTGCTTCAAATCCTGAATTTTTAAGAGAAGGATCAGCAATCAAGGACTTTTTAGAGCCCGATAGAATTGTTGTAGGAGTTGAATCCGAAAGAGCTAAAAAAATTTTTGAAAAAATATATGAAGATTTTAATGCTCCAGTTATCTTTACAGATATTGAAACAGCCGAGATTATTAAGCATGCTTCAAATGCTTTCCTTGCGACTAAGATATCCTTTATAAACATGATAGCAGATTTGTGTGAAAAAACTGGTGCTGATATTTTGAAAGTATCTGAAGCTATGGGACTGGATAAGAGAATAGGAAGGGAATTTTTAAATGCTGGAATAGGTTATGGTGGTTCATGTTTCCCAAAGGATGTAAAGGCCTTTTATAAAATAGGTGAAGAACTGGGCTTAGATTTTGAACTTTTAAAGTGTGTTGATAGAATAAATGAAAAAAGGATAGAAAAATTTATTGAAAAAATTAAAAAAGTTTTATGGATAATCAAAGATAAAACTTTTGCAATTTATGGTCTTGCTTTCAAACCCGGGACAGATGATATAAGAGAGGCTCCAAGTATAAAGATAGTAAAAAAACTCTTAGAGGAAGGAGCCTACTTAAGAGTTTATGATCCTTATGCAATGGAAAATTTTAAAAGGGAATTCAAAAATAATGAAAGAATTTATTACTCAAAAGATCCTTACGATTCTGCAAAAAGTGCAAACGCGATTTTAATACTCACAGAATGGGAAATCTTTAAAAATTTAGATTATAAAAAAATTAAAAAATTGATGGAAACACCAATTATTGTTGATGGAAGAAACTGTTTGGATATGGAAGAAATATGTAAACTTGACTATATCTATATTCCGGTAGGGAGAAAGGGATGCGGATATTAATCACAGGGTGTGCAGGTTTTATAGGATCTCATCTATGCGAAAAATTTTTAATTAAGGGTGATGAAGTAACAGGAATTGATAATTTTATTACAGGTAGTAAAAAAAATGTAGAAATTTTAAAAAAATACAAAAATTTCAAATTTTTAGAGTTAGATGTATGTAATAAGTTAAATATTAAAAAAAAATTTGACATAATCTATCACATAGCTTCCCCTGCTTCACCGAAACACTACCATGAATTTCAGCTTGAAACAATGCTTGTAAATTCAATAGGAACAAAGAATCTCCTTGACAAAGCAAAAATAGATAATTCAGTCTTTGTCTTTGCTTCCACATCTGAAGTTTATGGAGATCCTTTAGTTCATCCTCAAAAAGAAGATTATTATGGGAATGTAAACCCTATTGGTGAAAGAAGTATGTATGACGAATCAAAGAGATTTGGAGAAGCTTTATGTATGGTTTATTTCAGGAAATTTAATGTGGATATAAGAATAGTAAGAATATTTAATACCTTCGGCCCAAGAATGAAAATGGAAGATGGAAGGGTAATTCCCAATTTTATCGTGCAAGCACTTAGAAATGAGCCCCTTACTATTTACGGTGACGGAAGTCAAACAAGAAGCTTTTGTTACATAGATGATATGGTTGAAGGTTTAATAAAAGTAGGGATTAAAGCAAATTTAAAAGGAGAGGTTATAAATCTTGGTAATCCTCATGAAATTAAAATTATTGAACTTGCTGAGATAGTTGAGAAATTATTGAATAAAAATTTAAATAAAAAATTTTTACCTTTACCAAAAGATGACCCTAAAAAAAGATGTCCAGATATTGAAAAGGCAAAAAAACTTTTAGAATGGGAACCAAAAGTGAGTTTTGAAGAGGGATTACTTAAAACTATTGAATATTTTAAAGAACATTTAAATGAAGAAATTTAAAAAACTTTCAATTGTGGTTCCCTGTTACAATGAAAAAAATTATATTGAGGGGGTACTTAAAAAAATTAAAGAGGTAAAACTCTATGGGAATTTAGAAAAAGAAATTATTGTTGTTGATGATGGATCAACAGATGGAACAAGGGAAATACTTAATAAAATAAATGACCCAGAAATAAAAATTTTTTTTCAAGAAAAAAATATGGGAAAAGGAGCTGCTTTAAGAAGGGGATTTAAAGAAGCAAAAGGTGATATAATTGTTATTCATGATGCAGATTATGAATATGATCCTGAAGAGTGGAATAAAATGTTACCTCTAATATTAGAAGATAAAGCAGATATTGTATATGGTTCAAGATTTTATGGGGAACCTCACAGGGTTTTGTATTTTCATCATTATCTTGGAAATAAAATAATCTGTTTTTTAATTAACTTACTATGTGATATGAACTTTTCAGACATTGAAGTTTGCACAAAAATGTTTAGACGTGAAGTTCTTGAGGAAATTAATTTAAAAAGCAATGACTTTGGGTTTGAAGTAGAATTTACAGTAAAAATATCAAAACCAAAAAAATGGAGAATTTATGAAGTAGGAATAAAATATTTTGGTAGAACTTATGAAGAAGGTAAAAAAATAAACTGGAGAGATGGAATAAAGGCTATTTTTTATATATTTAAGTACAGATTTTTTAAATAGGAGGTTAAATTATGTGGATTTATATTTTAATAACACAAATATGGATAAATATAAAAAACCCAAGTTTTGAAAAATGGGTAGATACAACAACACCTCAGGATTGGAATGTAAATCACCCTGTTGCTTTACCTGTTTATAAGGAGAGAAATATCGTTAATGAGGGAATTTATTCTATAAAAGTTGAAAGAAAAAGTAAAACAACAAGTTTTACTGATGCATTAGAACAATTTGTTCCGGTCGATTATCAGGGATTAAATTACAGGATAAAATTTTTTGTATTTGACAATGACCCTGATGTGAGAGGAAGAATTTACTGTACCTGGTGCGCTCAGGATTCAAGTTCACTAAATGATTACTTTTTTTCATCATATTCAACAGATTCTCCTTTCTGGCAGGAGTTAATAGCTGAAGAGGTAGCCCCACTCAATGCATACTGGATTAAACTTACTTTGAGAATTTATCTACAAACAGGTTCAACTGATTCACTTGGATTTATCTTTTACGATAACGGTATAGGACTTGAAATAAATGAAAAAACAAAAACAGATTATACTATAAGTTATGAAGTAAAAGATAAAATTTTCTATGATATTTCAGGAAGAAGAAATGAAAAAGCAAGAATAATTTTTATAAAAGGGAGAGAAAATAAAAAAGTATTAAAAATAAAATAATTGGCTGATTCTCTTTTTTTTGCTCTCTATTTAAATGCCTATTTAGCTTCAAAGAATCAAATTCTTGAAAAAATATTTGAATATGCAAAAGAGAACATAATAAATGGGATAGTTTTAGATGTTAAAGAATCTGGATATATTTTTTATGATACTAAAAATAAAATTGTTAAAGATCTTCGGATTGTTAGACCACTTTTAAAAAACTTAAAAGAATATCTTAGAAAAATAAGAGAAAATAATTTAAAACCAATTGCAAGATTTGTATGTTTTGTTGAATATAATTTAGCAAAAGAAAAGCCTGATTGGTTTATACTGGATAAAAATACAGGAAAACCTTGGCAAGATAAACATGGTGCATATTGGTTAAATCCTTATAAAAGGGAAGTAAGAAATTATCTAATAAGCATTTTAAAAGAATTAAAAGAATACGGATTTAAAGAAATACACCTTGATTATGTTAGATTTCCTTCTGATGGTAATTTAGATTTAATTTTCTATGAAGGTATGGGAAAAATAAGTAAGGAGAAGATAATAGAAGATTTTTTAAAAGAAGTTAAAGATAGTTTAAAGGATGTTACATTAACAGCATGCACCTATGGATTCGTTTGCTTTTGGGGAAAGGTAGAAAGGGAGGGTCAGGATTTAGAGTTAATGGGTAAACATCTTGATAAATTTGCTTTTATGTTATATCCTTCCCATTTCGGTAAAAATTTTTTATACATTGAGAGAAATAATGAAAATTTTTATGGTAGGGAATTTCTAATATATGCTCTTGCACCAATAAGGGCAAAGGGTATAATAAATACAAAAATTTCTGTTTATGTCCAGGCATTTGATTTAAGATCTCCTTCTTTCGGAAAAGATTATATAAAAGCTCAATTAGAAGGAGCCTATCTTTCAGGTGTCAGAGAATTTTATTTTTGGAATGCAAGAGGAAGTTATGAAGAAACAATAAAGGCAATAAAAGAATTTAAAGAAGAAATAAAAAAGAAAAATAAAATTTTAATCAAGGAAGAAAAAAGAGTGATAACTTTATATTAAAATTTTACCTTACAGCATCTAAGAAATTTTAGATTTTTTTTAAAAAGTTCTTTTTTACTCCTTATATTCAACAAGCTTTAATTCATAAAAACCTTCATCTTCTTTACCCATCTTTATATAAAGGGGCAAAGCAACATCCTTTGCCCACACTATAACCCATACTTCTTTTCCATTTTCTTTGACAATCATCTTCTTCCCCTTTTTACCAGCATAAGTTTCAGAACCTTTCACCTCTACTTCAGTTAAATTACCAGAATCATCCTTTTGTTTCCAGTAAGAACCTTCTTCAGTACTGATTCCGATTACCCCAAAGTAAACAACCCAAGCAGGGGAAAATAGAGTAACAGCAAGAGGTGCAAGATAAGGGTTAAAAATAGATTGAGCTATTATTGCTCCAGCTATGTCATCTTTATTTTCAACAGTAGTGGTAAATGAGCCCTCACTCTCTCCATATTTACCTTCAATTTTAATTTTATATTTTTCTTCAGATTTTGAAATTTGTATAATTTCATATCCTGTTTTTGTTTTTTTACCTTCTACTCCCCTTACTTCGTATTTAAAAAATTCAGAACCTTTAAAACTATAAGGAATCCATTCAGAAGTTTCAGTTTTACCCTTAGGTAAAACAGGGTATGGTATTTGAGAAATAAAAAAAACTAAAACTATCTTTAACATTTTATTAAGGTTTAAAAAGGGATTTGAACCCTTTTAAAAAGAACTATATTTTTACTTAACAATAATAAATTTCCTTATTTCTTCTTTTTCCTTTGTTTTAATTTTAACAAAGTAAGTTCCCTGTCCAATTTTTCTGCCTTTTTCATCAACTGCATTCCAGAGAACATAGTAAACACCAGGTTCTTTTTCCTCTTTTAAGAGTGTCTTTACCTTTCTTCCTGTAATGTTATACACACTTATTTCAACTTCTGTTTTTGTAGGTATTCCGTAAACAAATTTAACATAATTATCCTTTGAAAGAGAATTTAGAACATTAAAGAAAAACTTTTTGGGTATTTCCCTTACTTTTTCTAAAATTCCTGTGAATTGATAATAGCCTGTATCAGGATCTCTACCAGGATTTTTCCACCAGGAAGAGTCACGGGAAAAGAGATAAAATTCAACAAGATTAACCCCTTGAGAAACAGGTATTGAATAATAATATTTTGCATTTTTAACACTGTCATGAGTTATGAAATTAAAGGAAGAACCATCAAATCTATATCCAAGGGAATCATAAAGAAGACCTGTCCAGTCAGTTATATCTGAAGAAATATAAAGAGTATTATTCATTATATCAAAACTTGTATTCTGATATAAGGGTCCTTCAAAATCTACATTTATCTTAGCTTCATTGGAATATTCTGAAAAAGTATCTGGATTTACATAATTTGTTTTTACTACATAATAGTAAGTTGTGTTTGTATTTACATTTGGATCTGTAAAGAAAGTCTGTGTCGTAGTCCCAATTGATGTGTAAGGTCCTCCAGGTGTCAAACTCCTCAAAATTTCAAAATTACCTATACCAAGAAGCTGGTAATATAAATTAGGCTTTTTGAAAGTTTCTCTTCCTTGAATTAAATATTTCCTCAGCTGTGAATTTAAAATTATCTTTTTTTCATTATCAGAAAATAGTTCTTCTTCAACTTTGATATTTTTCTCTTTTATTCTTTTAACTGAAGACAAAATTTGCGGTGAATATGAAACAAAGGAAGAAATAACAAAATCATATGGGAAAATAAACCATCCTGAACCAGCATTATACTTATTCCTTGTTGTTCTTGATGTGTCATCTGAAACAATAAAAGGAGTATTAACACCTAACCATTTTATTCCCACATGAAAATCTCCTGAATTTATAACAATATTTCGCGAAGATAAATCAAAAATTTCAAAATTTGGATACAAATTTGTAATAATAACTGTATCTGAGTAAATAACATTACCCGGGTTACCATAACCATCATCTTGCCAAACAATTAGTTCAGCAGTATCAGGGAATAAATAAAACATCATAGCAATTGCCTCTATTTTGCAAGGATAATATTGGGGAGTGAACCTTGTGGCAATCATACTTCCATCTGCAGCTCCCCAAGCATAAGTAGGTTGGCCATAGTAATAAATTTCTTCATAAGGAGCATTCCATCTAAGTTTTACATCATTCTGCCCTGGAATTCCATAAGCAATTAAATTTGATGAGGGAAGCGGATAAAGAACATAGAAGGAGTAAGTTTGAGTTATTGCTGTATTGTTTGCATAATCTTTTGCTTTTAAATAAAAATCAACAAGTTTCCCAGGTGATTGATCCGGTATCTGAAATGTAAAGGTGTCTCCAGAAACTGAAATGTGCCCTATTTGGTAAACTATGTCATCCACGATATAATAAAGGGAATCATTAGCAATACCAGAAATATCCTTTATTATTGCTTTTACAGTAAATGGACCATGATAAGCATTTTGCGGAATCTGAATGAGAGAAATTGTTGGTCCCTCATTATCAGGAACAAAATTTATTGAAAAATTGTCAATATACCACCACCATTCATTATAAGCAACATAATGAAAGGCTATTTTTACATTGTCCTTTCCATTTACATATGGAGTAATATCAAAATATTTGGTTCCAGAATCATCTTGATTAGAATACATTGCAATTTTTATCCAGGTATTTCCTCCATCAGTTGATAATAAAACTCTTCCTGAATCAGGTGTTGAAGTTGAATAATCATTATAATAATGCCAGAAAGAAAGGGTATATGTTCCATACTGTGAACAATTGAATCTTGGAGATATGAGCCAGTCATCACTCCATTCAACAGGAGAAAAGTATATTCTTGCTACAGTTCTTTGAGGATTTGCAGAAACATATCTGTGCCAGTCATTGTTGTTAATAACCTGAGGTGATTCACTCCCTCCATCAACAATTACCCATCCACAGAAAGGAGGCTCACTTGAATTTAGCCAGTTTTCATCAAAATTCTTTGAATAAGGGGGAATATGATATAAAGGACATACTCTAAAAGTAATACTTGATACATCATTTGAAGAATTTTGATCACCTTGAAGTTTTGTTCCAACATAAAGGGTAATAATACCTGTATCCTGTGGAACAAAAGGAACAGAAAAGGTAAAT
>JBDRZP010000022.1 GCA_039804025.1 candidate division WOR-3 bacterium | reverse complement strand
TCTGTCTGCTTGTTTAATATTTCAGTATGTTTATTTAAAATTTCGTTCTGTTTATTTAGCATCTCCTTTTGTTTACTTATCATTTCTTTCATCCATCTACCATTAATCCATACAAAATAAGTTAAAACTCCTGCAAGCAATGTAAGACCTATTCCAAATATTTCCAGATTTAAATTATAAGGGTAAGATGTATTAAATGACAATAAATTGTAGAATACCATAAAATTTTAGAATGATAAGGATTATTAATATATAAATATATTGAATTTTTCTGGCTCAATAAGATTAAAAGAAGTGCCTACTAAAAATGTTTTTTGTATATTCCTCTTTAAATCTTTCAACATAAGCATTTTCTCATAAAATCTTTTGCATTTAACCTTATAAAGATTTGTAAGCATAAGCAAAAACAAACTTCGTCTTTAAAAGAACTGCACAGAAAATATACCTTTACTCTACCCATTTTTGCATAAAAAGATATCTTTGCTTTTGGATTTGGTATTTTAATAGTGAATTTTTGCGCACTACCATAAAATTATAGAATATGGTAATAAATGTTAAAAAAATTAAAAAAAGTAGGCGCAGGCTTAAGCCTGCAAAATACAACCACGTTGTTTTTTTGTTGAAAAAAAATATAAATACAGTAGGTTCAGGCTTTAGTAACAATATTTTTACGCAACCTAAAGGTTGCGGTTACAATAAATTATGGTAATAAATGTTAAAAAAAGTAGGCGCAGGCTTTAGCCTGCGAATTTTTACCTTTTCCCATTATCTAATACCTCTTTAAAAATTTTCAATTTCTAAAAAAAAATTTTTCAAAAAGTGAATAAAAGTAGTTTTTGAATAAAAAGGAAGGGATATAAACAGGATTGAAAGATATTTTAGTGCAGGTAACCATACTTTAAAAATTAATTTACAGAATAAAGGAGTATATTTCTTTAAGCTCCCTGATAGGACAGAAAAGGTTATAAATATAAAATAAAAAAGGAATAAATAGGGGCAAGAAAGTCAGTATCCCTTGGGCAGTATCTCAACGGGGGATAACTGAAATTCTTCTTGCCCCCTATTTAAATAATTTTTCTATAATAGTTATATTATTAAAACAAAACATCCTTTATCCTATAAATTAAAACTTCTTTTCTTTTTCCTTTAATCTTTACAGGAGGTAACTTTTCTGCCAGAACTTTATCCTTCACATTCTCATAAACATCTGAAGAAATAAGTATTTCCCCTCCCTTTGCAATAGATTCAAGTCTTGCAGCTAAATTTACTGAATCTCCTATAACCGTATACTCAAGCCTTTCCTTTGAACCAATATTTCCCACAACAGCCTCACCATAACTTATTCCTATACCCACTTTTAATTTCTCTTCTTCTTTTTTATTCTCATTTTCCATTTCTATATATTTCTGCATTTCCCAGCTAGCCTTAACTGCTCTATAAACATCATCATCATGAGAAATAGGAGCTCCAAAAACACTCATTATACAATCTCCTATAAATTTATCTACTGTCCCTTCATATTTAAAAACTACATCTGTCATTTTTGTTAAATAATTGTTAAGTATCTGAACAACCCTTTCAGGGGGTAATCTCTCAGCAAGGGAGGTAAAACCCCTTATATCTGCAAAAATAACTGCAATTTTCCTCCTCTCTCCTTTTAAACTCTGAATATACCTTTCAGGATTCTTAAATATCTCTTCTGCTACCTGACGGGATACATACCTTCTAAATGCATCTTTTATCATCTCCTTTTCTTTTAAACTTTTTGCCATTTCATTAAAGGCAATTGCAAGGTCACCTATTTCATCCTTTGGATATTTAAGAATTCTATAATCATAATTTCCCTTCGCTATTTCCTTAGTTCCTTTTTCAAGTAATTTAATTGGATCTGTTATAAATTTTGTTATAAAAATTGTTAAAAAAAATCCTAAGATAAAAATTAAAAGGGTTATTAATAGAATTATCTTTTCAAGTTTTTTTATTTTCTCTTTTATAATCTCTCCTGAAATTCCTATTAACACTTTACCTATATATTTTTTACCTGCAAGATATATTTCCTTTTCCTTTGTAAAAATTTTTGGATTTTTAAAATCTTTTTCTTCATACTTTTTTCCAAAATATTTTAAATCACTATGAGCAAATATTATTCCGTTCCTATCAATAACCATAGCATATTCAAGACCTTCTTCCTCCTTTATCTCCTTCATTAACTTAAAAAGAAAAAGGTCATCTCCTTCAAATAAAGGTTCCTCACATGTGGATGCAAGATTCTGAATAAGAGAACTCATCCTCTTATCTATCTCGTCCTTTAATGAATTAACTGTAAAATCTCCTATGAATTTATAAAAAAGAAAAGAAGTGAGCCCTAACAAAAATAAAAGTATTAAAAGAACCTTATATCTTATTGGAAATTTTAATACCTTAACCTTTTTCAAGCTCTTCAATTTTCGATTTTGCTCTCTGAATATTTTTGTCTATATTAGGATAATTGGGATTTATTTCTTTAACCTTTAACCAAAAATTTAAAGCAGCTCTAAAATCGTTCTCCACATAAGCCTCTATACCTTTTAAGTATATAACATCTTCATCAATTTTATCTTTATAATCTTTTTCAATAGTTTCAATGTAAGAGTTAATTTTAGTATTTTCTGGTTCATAAATCTTTGCTTTTATAAAATAAAAATATGCATCTTCTATTTTCCCTTTGTTAAAAAATAAAACTCCATTATCATAATTCTTTTCAGCCATTTCTTTAAGTTCATCATTAATCTCTTTAAGTAATTTATTAATTTCTTCTGTATTTTTATAATTTCTTGCTTTTTCTAAAATATCTCGCGCCTCAAAGTATTTCTTTTCCTTGTAAAGATTTAAAGCCCTTTTTAAATAAATATCATAAATTTTCTCTATTTTATTCTCACATTCATTATAATATCCTTTAACCTCTTTATTTTCAGGTTCAATTTCAAGAATCTTTAAAAAATAATTTCTTGCCTTAACATAATCACCCCTCTTAAATAATTCAATGCCTAAATTAAAATAATCTGTGTTTTCTTTCATTTTAAACTTTGATTTTTCCTTTATTAATGATTCAACAGAATCAGCAAGTGCCTTTGCATCAGGATTTTCAGGGTCTATTTTTAAAATTTCATTGATATAATAAAGTGCCTCAGAATACTCCCCCTTTTTTATATGTTTCCTTACATTCAAAAAACCTTCAGTAATTTTCCTTGTGATTATCCTTGATTCAACAAGTATATAGAGCTTCTTTGCTTCCTCGTTGTCAGGATCCCAGATGAGGGCAATATCAAAATCTCTCTTTGCCTCTTCAAGCTTTCCTTTTTCCATCTTCTCCTTACCTGATATAACATAATTTTCAGCCACCATCCTTTCCTTTCTCTTGAGTTCTTCTCTTGTTTTTATAATCATTTCTTCATCTCCCACCTTCTCTTTTTCAATTATCTCAAAAATGTATTTAATTTTTGATAGTGTTTTTAGCATTTCTGAGGTCAATCTCTGAATTATTTCAAAATTATATTTAAGTGTAAATACATGAACCTCTCCCAGTATTCCATCTGGTATAAAAGCATAATCAAAATTAAATCCCAGAAATTTAACTCCTGCTCCAAATGTTATTCCTTTTTCCTCAAAAGTATCAGAAAAAACTTTTGAATAACCCATTCTTAAAGATAAAAAATCCCATAATGGATATTCTCCTCCGAATCCAACTTTAAACCCTTTAAAAGTAAAATTGTAAGAACTTCCTATTTCAAACTTAAATTTTTTTGAATTTTCTAAAAAACCTATACCCCCTTCTATCTTAACAGGAAAGCGCTCTAATTTATTTTCAAATTTTAAAGATGTGCCGAGATTTTTTAAAACAAGGGAGAAATTAAAGGGTTTATAGATATAACTTAATCCAATATCACCTGCAAAAGAAAAATCAGAGCCTTTAAATTTTCTTGCATATATACCTTTTAAATTTATTCCCCAGAATAAATCTTTATATCTTTTCGAATAGGAAACTGAAGAATTTGTATAAAAGGAGTCAGAATAAAAAACTGCTATTGAAAGACCGAGTTTTCCAACTTTCTCTTTATAAAAGGAAACTCCAAAATAATCGTATTTTACATTTTTTAACCATTCTCTGTGGCTCATAATAATCTCGGGGTTATTAATTTTTGATAAGTTTGCAGGATTCCAGTATATTCCCTCAACACCTTCAGAGGAGGAAAGAAAGAAATTCATAGCAGAGCCCCGTGCATCAGGGGGAATATTCAATACCTGAAACACATAAAATAAAAATAAAATTTCCATTAATTTTTTATTTTAACTTATATACAATCCTTAAACAAATTCCTGATAAATTGAAAATTACCTTTTTCCCCCAGAATGTGCCTCGTAAATATACCCCTTATCACTTTTAAAAAGATAATTCCCCTGTGAATGAAAATCTGAAACTTCGGCAAAGCGCCAGAATGCCATAAATGACAAATTTTTAAATGCTTTTTTTAATCCTAAAATTATTCCCATCCCTTCTCCTTTAAACCTTTTTGGATAATTTTCTCTTGTTGTAAAATTACTTTCTATATCAATTTTTAAATTTGAAAAGAAAAATTCAAGTCCTGAAAAAATAAAAACTCCTTCAAAATTTTTCTCAAAGTATATATTTACAGGAATAAAATAATATGTCCATCTTTCATAAATTTTAAAAAGATTATTGTTTTCCGTATAAGAGAAATTTCCTTCTGCTCTGTCAAAAATAAGTCCAGTGCATGCATATAAATTCCTGAAATTTATAGATAAGACCGGAGAAAAATTAAAATTTTTAAATTTTCTGAAATTACCCTTCCACCCAATCTCATTTGCCCTTTTTGTAAGAAAATTAAAATGTTCATTGAAATCACCTATTTTTATGTAAAATAAATCTACTCCTATATAAAAGTGAAGAGAGAGTAAAAAATTATTAATCATGGTGGGAATTCACTATCTATGAAATATAAAATATGATTACCGTAAGAGGAACCTGCATACATGAGATAATATTTAGAATCACCTTTTAAAATAAGATGGCGAATTTGAGAATCTGCAAGAGTATATTTTATTCCAAATGAAATATCCAAAAATTTATCATTTTTTAATTTATATACTCTTAATTCATTGTTTATAAAATTTGAAATAAATAAGTCCTTACCAGCTGTAAAGGAATAAAAATTTAACTCAAAAGGTAAATTTATCTCATAAATTAAATTCCCGTTACTTAACTTTAAAACACTATTATCTTTAATTATATACACATTTCCATCTACATCAAAGGTAACCTTTTTAAATGGCATATTATAAATTGTATTAAATGTTTTTCCGCTGTCCCCTGAGAACAAAATTTCATTCTCCGAAACTGCAAAAATATCTCCTCTTTTTGTGATAAATAAATAATAGACATTAGAAGAAAAATGAAAAATAGTATCAAAGGATAAAAAATTATAGGAGCTTATAAGTAAAATGCCACATATTATGAAAAACTGAAGAGAATCAAAGGGTGAAAAAGAAATAAACCTTGGAAGATAAGGAATTTTTATCTTTTTTATCTCCCCATTTTCTATGTTTAATATATAAACCGAATCTTTATTAAAAGTTAAAATTTTTTCAGGAAAACGAAAGGATAAAGAAAAAGGTGTGTAACAATAAGGCAAATCCCCTATTTTCTCTAAATTTTCATTTTTAAAATCAAATTTATAAATATATGAATTATGTTTATATTCATAATCTTCTAAAACTACAAAATAAAAAATTTCTTCATAAATATTTGAAGGAATAATATAATTTATCTCCTTCTCCTTACCTATATCCTTAGCTTTCCAAACTTCTTCAAATTCATCACCTAAAGGAGGATAATTAATCTTTTCTTCTCCGCAGAAAATAAACAAAAATAAAATACTTATAAATAAAATTTTTTTCATCTCAAGGGACTCTCTCTTTTTTCACTTCAAAAGATTCAATAAAAGTTCAACAGCACTTTCTGGATCATCCACCTCAATACCTATATCAATTTTAAAAGGCACTTTAATTTTTATTAATGGTTTATTAATTTTACCACAAATTGCAAGTTCCATAAGTGTTCCATATTCACCATCAATAGCAATTACTCCATCAGCAGACTTTACTATTATAACATTTCTTGCTTCACCCATCCCGGTAACTACAGGTATTTTAACCCATTTATTCCTTTCTTCCTTTAAATCTCCTGGCAATATACCTATTGTAAGCCCGCCTGCTTCATAAGCACCTTTACATGCAGCCTCCATAACACCACTTAAACCACCACATATTAATATATTACCACTTTTAACAATATTTTTACCAACTTCATAGGCTATATATAGATTTCTCTTGAACAAACTGAGCCACCTATTACACCGATTAATTTTTGCATTTTTTAATTATAATCTAAAAAATTATATCATTTCTATTTTTTTTATTCTATCAATTTTAAAACTTCTCCATTCATTTCTTAAATAACAATAGGCAATTATTTTGCCATTTTCTATTTTTTCAGGTTTTATAACCCTTCTTGTCTCTTTACCCTTTGAATCAACATATTCAATTTCTAACTTCTTTGATAAATCTATTGCTTTTTTTATTTTTTCAAGAGGATTTAAATCTTTTTCATTTGTTTTTTTAATTCTTTTTTTCTTTTTTAAAATAACTTTTGAAAGGTCTTCACCAAAAAGTATTATTTTAAGCATATACGTCTTTTGTGTATTCAATTATTTTTTCAGGTATATCTTCAGAATCTTCAATTAAAAAACAGGGTATTTTATCTTTTAAATCTTCATAAACAGAACTTTCCTTTTCTATCTGAAACAAAACAAATTTATAATTCTTAATAATTTCCATAAATCTTTTTCTTATTTTATTCCAGTTATGAATTTCACCATCGGTGATGAAAATTATAAAAATATTATTCTTTAAGTTCTCTTCTATTTTTTTAATATCAATATATGTATTACCCCTTTGCGGTGAAAAGAGCAATTTTTTTATTTTATCAATTTCATTATAAGATAGCCATCCTGTTGAAATTGTTTTAGAACTGAAGTTTATTAAAGAATATTTAATATAGGGTGCTATCCTTTTTATTTTTAAAAAGTTAAAAATTCCATAAATCCCAATTAAAAGATTGTGATATTTCTTTCCCCATGGCAAAAAACTATCACTCCCATAAGTCATGGAATGGGAAGAATCAACAAGAAACATTAAATCAGGAAAAAAATCTTTAACACCTTTTTTAATAAATATTCCTTTTTTAAATGGTTCAACATAAAAATTTATATTATTTTTAAATGGTGAATCTTTATCAAAGAAGGGTCTTTTAAAGTTTATTTCATAAAAGGAATGATTCTTTATATCAAAATTTTCCTTTCCATAACTTATAAAAGGAATTTCAAAACCACTTCTTTCATCTGTTTCAATTTCAACATAAGGTGAAATACTTGTATAATAAATATCATAAAATAAAAAAGATGAGATAAAAGAGGGTTTTTCTCTCCTTTTTGCCTTCAATTTAATATATTTTTCAATACTTTCATTTGAAGACATCTCTTCTTCAAAAAATGATAAAACTGATAAAGGAATCCTCTCACCTCTGAAATATTTTTTTGAAAAAATTATAAATTCATTAAATAGAAATTTCCAGTTAGCATGATTTTTTAAATATCCTATCCTTTCTTCTTTATTTTCAGGTATATTCCATTTTTTAAATAATTTTTTTACATCCTCAATTATTTCCTCATATTTTTCTTTATTATTTTGAAAATCTTTAAAGATTTCTTTTATCCTTTTTTCTTCATCCCATAAATACAAATTCAATATTACAAAGAATGAATAAAAAGGTGAAAAGGAATGAGAAGTTTGTAATTTGAAAAATTCTAATTGTCCCTCATAAGGCGGATTTTTAAACTTATTATAGGTATTCACTATTAAGTCCTCAAAGGCATTTAAAATATAACCTGAATCTTCTGGATTTTTAAAATTTTTAAAGGATAAATCAAATAATTCATAATGATAAAAAATATCCATCGGACATATTTTCCAGTGCATTATTTCATGAAGCAATATATCCTTTATAAATTCATCTTTCCATTTTATTTCATCCCCTATTTCCAAAATAATTTTCCATTTATAAACATCAATACTTGCTCTTATTTCTCTGCCTTTAATTCTTTTAACTTCAATAAAGCCTCCTATAAAATCAAGATTTCTTTCAATATCCTCAAAAATTTTTTCAATCATTTTTTAAAAAATAATGAAGGAGTGGATTTTTATATTTACTCAAAATTTTTTCAATTTTCTCTTTTTCCTTAATCTTTAAAAGGTTCCCCTCTTCCTTTGCTATATGATTTATTTCATAAATTATTCTTTTTATAAAATTCCATTCCCCTTCAATCATTTCCAGGTCTTTCTGGGCAAGTTTTCCCTCAAAACTTTTTAAAAATAATTCTTTTAAAATTTCTTTTTTCTCCTCAATTTTCCTTTTAATCATTCTTCCAATTTCCATTGAAGCAAGATATGCATCACCCATATATTTTGTTTCAATTAAATAATTATTTATAATTCCATTAAATGGAGAAAGAAAGGAAAAACTCTCAATTATATCAATATAATCAACATATTCTTTTTTTATTCCTTTGAGTTTTAAATAAAGATTTTTTGCCTTTGAAAAGATATTTAAATTTTTTATGAATCTCATACTCGGTGGAAAAATATATCCACATCCTTCTCCAAGCCTGTGGCATCCCTCACATATTGAAGGTATGGAATTGATTGATATTCTTTTTGAATTGAGTTTATTTTTTTTACAAAAATCAAGCCCGTATCTTAAATAAAGAATGGAAATTATTGCATCAAGTGTAAGTTTAACATTTTCAATTTCTTTATTAATTTTTTTAAATAGTTCAACATAATTCCCGTTCCTCTTTATTTCATATTTATTATTCTCAATTATTTCAATTACATCTAATGGGTCAGGATTAAAATAATCAACATTTATTATTAAAGGGAATCTGTCAATTATTGAAGAATCCATATCAAATATTCCTGAATACCTTATAATTCCCCCTTTTCTTTCATAGTTTGCAGTTGCAAAAGTGATATGGTATCCATTCCCCAAAATTATTTTTTTATTTTCAAATTCAATGTATCCATCAAGAATATGGAAAAATTCGTTCTGGATAATTTCCGGAGCCCTGTTTATTTCATCTATCATTGTAAAATTTGCATACTTAATTTCTTTCAATTCAAACTTAAATTTATCTATATTAAATCTTTCAAAGATTTCTTTTAATTTCATATCAGGTCTTGCCCTTATATATATTCCTTTTTCATCAAAATAAATTGAGTTTATCTCATGGAGTAATACTGTTTTCCCTTCGCCTCTTTCTCCTATTAAAAGAGTATTCAATTTTCCGATAAGGGCAATCTTGATGATATCAGAAAGTTTTAAATTTTCTTTAAAATTCCTTATAACTGTGCTATTTCTATATATCTTTAAATCTTCTATTTCAAAAATTTCATTTATCATATTTTAATTATAACACTCTTTAGTGACAAATTATGTCATTTTTCTTTATAATATAAAAATGAAATATACATCAAAAATTCAGAGATTTAATGAATTTATAAATTTATTAAAAAGAGGCAGATATGGATTGGAAGAATTAAAAGAATATCTTGAAATAAGTGAAAGAACAATTTTCAGGTATATAAAAGAACTTAAAAATAGAGGAATAACTGTAAAATATGATAATTTTACAAAAAAATATTATATTGAACAAAAAGAAGATATAATTCATATTTATCCTCTTGAAATAATCTTTACTGAAAAAGAATTAAATGCCCTTTATTTTGCTTTGGATTTTTTAAAAAAGAAAAAGAATTTCCCATTAATTTCTGAACTTGAATCGTTTATAAAAAAGATTGAAGAATATAAGGGAAATATTGAGTATAAAAGTATATTTGAAATTACAAGTTTTATATTCCCTTCTGATTTAAAGGAAAAATATGATTTAATAAAAGAAGCAATAAATGAAAAGAGATATATTGAATTTTATTATTATGGTTCAAAGGAAAAAAAAGAGATAAAAAGGAAGGTTGCTCCATGGTTTTTAATACATGCCTTTGGTAAATGGTATCTAATAGGTTATTGCACTTTAAGGGAGGAAATGAGAACTTTTGATTTAAAAAAGGTAAAAAATATTAATAAAACTAACGAACTATGTTTTGATGCAATAATTGGAAAGGATTATAAAGAATTTGTAAAGGATATGTTTGGACCATGGAAAGGAGAAAAAGAAGAATGGGTGAGCATTTTTTATGACAGGGAAGTTGCAGAGTATATAAGGGAGAAAAAATTCCTTCAAGAGTTTAAAATTAAAGAATTTGGTGATGGCTCAATAAGATTAAAAATTAGGGTTTCCTATCCGGAGGCAGTTTTATATTACCTTGTTTTGCCATTCCATTTTCATGCAGAAATTGAATCACCAAAATATTTAAGAAAAAGACTTATAAATTATTTAGAAAGAACATTGAATAAATATAAAAAGGGAAAATGAACAAAATAGTTTTACCACTTATAATAATTATTGGCTTTTTCCTTTTAGGTTTTATATTTGAAAAATTCATTTTAAGATTTTTAAAGGAAATCGCAAAAAAGACAAAATGGGAAGGTGATGAAATTATAATAAAATTCTTAGAAAAATGGATAATAATATGGTTCACATTGATAGGTATTCATATTACCCTCTTTATAATAAAAATAAAACCAGATGTTTTTAATATCCTTCACAAGTTATTAATTTCCATTTATATTCTATCAATCACAATAGTTTTAATAAATATTGCGTCAGGCTTTTTAAAAATTTATACAGAAAAATTAAAAGAAGCCTTACCTTCTGTTTCAATTCTTGAAAATATAATAAAAATATCAATTTTAATAATTGGTCTTCTTGTTCTTTTAAACTTTCTTGGGATCTCAATAATCCCGATAATTACAGCCCTTGGAGTTGGTGGAATTGCTATTGCTCTTGCACTTCAGGATACACTCTCAAACTTATTTGCAGGATTCCATATAATTCTTTCAAAGCATATAAGACCGGGAGACTATGTAAAACTTCAAACAGGTGAAGAAGGGTATGTTGTTGATATTACATGGAGAAATACAACAATAAAAAGTTTATTAAATAATCTTATAGTTATACCAAATTCAAAATTGGCATCAAAAATTTTTACAAATTATCATTTGCCTGAAAAAGAGATGAGACTTATAATCCCTGTAACTGTTAGTTATGATAGTGACCTTGAAAGGGTTGAGGAAGTTACAACTTCTATTGCAAAGGAAGTTTTAAGAGAAATTTATGATAAAGAAGATAATGAAGTTTTTATAAGATACAGTTCCTTTGGTGAATACGGTATAAATTTTAATGTAATAATTAATATAAAAGAGTTTTCCCAGCAACATTTAATAAGACATAATTTTATCAAAAGGTTACACAAAAAATATAAAGAGGAAGGAATTGTTATCCCCTATCCTGTGAGAAAAATTTATATTGAAGAGAAAGAAAAATTTAAAGAATTGTAAAAACTATAAGAGTAAATATCATTTCTGCATGTTCATATATTTCAGAAGCTATTTTATCAATTCTTTCATATTCAATCCTTTCATCAAGAGTTTCTATTAAAATCTCCTTTACAGCCATTTTAATTTTTGCCTTTAATGTTTCTTTTTTATTCCAATCAACTATCTTAATATAATAACCCAACCTCTTCACCACTTCCTTTGCAACCTTTTTAATCTCTTCTTCATTTATAAAAACTCCTTTTTCACTTGAAAGCATATCATAGAAAGCAAGTTCCTCTTCAGTTAAATTTAAATTTTCACCTTCTTCAATCCTTTTTTTAATCTCTTTTGCAATCTCTATTAACTCTTCAATATTAAATAAACTGCATAATTTTTATGTTCAATACTTTTAAACTGTTTAAGAAATTCTTCATCAATAATTGAAATATCAGGTTTTTCTTTTTGAAGAAGGGAAAATATATCTACAGGTTCTTCAGCTGATATACTTTTTGAAATCAATTGATTTATTTCATACTCAATGTCCCTTGATATTTCCGGTCTTGGTGTGGAATACTTTACAATCATTTTCTTAATCATTTCAAAGAATCTTATATCATCATTGATTTTAATTGTCTCAGGATGAGGGCTGGCAAGGGCATAAATCTTTTTCAAAACAACAAAATTTTTTATAAAGTCTTTCTTCTTATCTTCAGTATCTAAAAGATTATACGCTGAAACTGTTAATTTAGAAAGTTCTTCTGGTTTTAATACTTTCCAGTTTTTATAGTCGATACCATAAAACATTGAAGAAACAATATAGTATTTTTCTTTTAGCAAATTTATAACTTTATTTATGTCAGTTAAAACTTTTTCAATAGTTTCAATCGTATATTTACTTAAAGATTTCCTTAAATCATCAGCAATATCAATATAATTAACAATTTATTGATTTATCAATCTTTTTTCTTTAGAAGACGGAGTAAAGTTTTAAAAATATATCTCTATAAATGCGATCATAAAGTTCAATTAGTTCAGTTATTTTTTGAGTAGGAGTTTCTATTTTATAAAATTTCACTTGCAAAATTTTTTCTTTGTTTTTAATTTTAGGATAGCCTTTCTTGCCGATGGTAGATATACTTTCTAATTGTTTTATATTTGCATCTTGAATTAAAGATAAAAACAAAGAAAATGATTCTTCTAAATTTGTCTTTTTTCTTCTTAGCACAATAAAATCCTTAGAAAATAGAAATTTTGTGGCAGATTTGGTAATTACACCTATCTTTTTCTGATAGATTCTTACGGGAGCAATAATTATATCTCCCTCTCTTAAAAGTCCAAATTTACCTAAACTTATCTTTCTTTTTATTCTTGCCTTATTAGTAGCAGTTGTATGGTTTAAATTTTTAGGAGTAATAATTCCAACACCGCCGAGTATTATATCTCCGGTCTCACATATTAATAAATTGTTCATATTAATATTATTAGTTTTTTCTATTTCACCAATTTCCCATTCCTGAGCCAGGTTGATTTCTTTTAATAATCTTGAAACACCATAACTACTTAGAAATGTGGGAGTTAAAACAAGTCTTTTATCTTTATTATAGATTTCTCCTAATGTTTCCAATACAATTTGAGGATTTTCTTGGTAATTTTCTTCAAAAGCTTTAGCAATTATATCCGCTATTTCATCAATTAAATCATTTTCTTCAATATTTATTGTATTGACAGTTTTTTTCTTTTTTATTCTTATGTATCCAATGTCCTTTGCATCATAAAAAATTATTTTTTCATCTTTAACATCATTTATAAATTCATATATTGTATGAAGTTTGTTAAATAATCGATTACTATCTTTTAAAGATCTTTTTTTTGCAAATACTAATACTGTTCTTTGTTGGTATAAGGTGCAAACGCATGTTCTGGTAATCCCACAATAGCCACTATTCTAAAATAACATAAAAATAATAATCTTGCTTTGAAATATTCGTCACTATCAAAAGCGAGAATGGTAAAACAGCTCCCAATCTTCCATTTGGATTTAGCAATTGATACCATCTTTCAGCAAAAAGGCATTCTGACGCATTAGTAATACCCTTCTTGAAATTTAGAATTTCTTTCATCTTAAAATGATTATATTGGTCCTGTCTTATTTCTAAACTAAAGGGTGGATTAGTTATAATAAAATCTACTCCATAATTTTCTTTTAAACTTTCCGCAGTGCAACCTTGGTCTCTCAAAATATAAGGCTCTTTTATGAATGGTAAAGGTAAATTATCTAATGGAAGAAGAACGTTTCTTGTATATACATTAGCCGAGCCATCGCCATGAATAACCATGTTTACTTTACACAAAGCTGTAGCTCTTGGTTCATTATCTATACCAAAAAGAATTTTTAATGCATTTTCTTTTATATCTTCAATCCGATAATCTTTAAAAATTAATCTTAAAGCCTCAATTAAAAATGTTCCAGAGCCACATGCAGGATCAAGAATATATTTATAATTCCTTTTTTAAGCTCTTCTCCTGCCTTCTGAATATTGAGAGCCTTACAAACAAATCTACAAATATTCGGATGGGTAAAAAACAGACCTCTACTTTGCCTAAAAATTGAATGCATAAAATCTAAAAATACATCTCCTACAGAGTCCTCGCCTAAAAATCTTAAACTTCTAAGTTTTATTCTTTGAAGATAGGGAATTATATCTAATAAGATTTTTTCTTTATCTTTGTGGTCTATCAATTCTTTATTTTTTGCTTCTTTTGGATCTTCACCTAAAAGCTGGATTAAGGCATTTTCAAGTAAATATTTAATTCTATTATAAAAAGCCGCTTTGTTTAGATAATCTTCTGGTTTTACTTGAAAATCAGGTTCTTTATTTTCTTTTTTTAGAAGTTGAATTTCATCGAAGGTCTTAGCAAGAAGCAAATTAATAATTGTGTCAAAAGCCTTATCTTCTACAATACCATAATTTTTTTATCCTTGATGTAATTTTTCTTTTAGTAAATTTTTAAGTTGATTTGGGTCTTTAACCTCTAACAATTCATCTTTCGTCAAAGGCTTTTTATAGAAATAAACTCTGTCGCCAAATACTTGTGGAGAAATACCATAAGCAAATGGAGAGTTTTTACTGATTATTTCATCTAAAGAAATCTGTCCAGTTTCTATCGTTTTTTCAATTTCAGGATAATAAAACCATCTATAGAAAATGTTAATGGTATTTTTATCAAATGAAATTTCATAAGCAATCAAAATTAACGGATATGGTTGTTTAGGATCTTTTGCATAAGAATGAGCAATATTATAAAGTTGTCTTTTAAAATAATTAGTAAATTCTAAATCAGTAACTTTATGAATAGAGGTTTTACATTCTACTAAAGCTATACAATTTCTTTCATTATAAACATCGCTTATTTCTATTTTAATATCTATTCTTTTTGATGGTGACCCAACAATGGATTTTTCTTCTAAGGAGATAGATTTAGGTGGAATTTTATGTTCTTTGATTAAATCAAGAATTGCCAAAGCTCTACCCAATTCTCCAAAAACATTTTGGTGATAAAAAGAAATATCGCGAGAATAATATTTTTTCAGAGAATAAAGTAGTTGATCATCCTCTATTCTTACGGCTTTATTATTTAGCCGAGAAATTTCTACTTTTAACAAGTCTATATATTTCTTTATTTTGATACCCATTTTTGCTCCTCCTTTTAATTTTACCATAAATTGCACGATTTTATCAACTGGTTGTAGAATACCATAACATTTTAGACTGATAAGGATTATTAATATATAAATATACTGAATTTTTCTGGCTCAATAAGATTTTTAGGAGTGCCTCCTACAAAATGTTTTTTGTATAGTCCTCTTTAAATCTTTCAACATAAACATTTTCTCATAAAATCTTTTGCATTTCACCTTATAAAGATTTGTAAGCATAAGCAAAACCAAACTTTGTCTTTAAAAGAACTGCACAGAAAATATACCTTTACTCTACCCATTTTTGCATAAAAAGATTTTTTTGCTTTTGGATCTGGTATTTTAATAGTGAATTTTTGCGCACCCTAAAGGGTGCGGCTACCATAAAATTATAGAATATGGTAATAAATGTTAAAAAAATTAAAAAAGGTAGGCGCAGGCTTTAGCCTGCGATTTTTACCTTTTCCCATTATCTAATATCTCTTTAAAATTTTTTATTAAAAAATTTTTTCATAAGTTCCTTGAAAGAAAAGTTCTCTTTTATATTCTTATTTAAAATTTTTGCAAAATCTTTTATTTTTTCGTAAAGTTCAAAACCTATATCCTTATTACCTTTAAAATAAAGGGATTTATTTGAAAGAAGAGGGTCCGTATCTTTATCAAAAAAATTTGTTGAAGGCACAGGCGAAAATTGAGCAGGATAAATTTTTATCTTTTTATTATAAAGATATTCGTAACTCTTCATAATTTCATCAAAATCATCTTCCTCTGTCCCTATCAGAATGTAAGCTCCTATTTCATCAAATCCAGCCTTACTTAAATTTGTAATTGCATCCTCAAAGTGTTTTAAAGTAAGCTTTTTTGACCAGTTTTTTTCAAGTTTTTTCTCATTGATTGTTTCAAATCCTATTCTTATTGTCTTGAAATTTGCTTTCTTTAAAAGATAAGCCATCTCCTCATCTATATACCTTGCATGAATTGCATTAGGAGTATGAATTCTTATATCAAGATTTTTTTCTATTAATTTTTTTAAAAAATTTTTAAATTTTTCTTTGGGGTATAAAAGTGCATCATCGTAAAAGGCTAAATCCTTTGCTCCCTTAATTTTATTTATCCTTTCTATCTCATCTATTATCTTTTCATCCCCAAGCTCATAAAACTCTGGAAACAAAAGGTTTGATACGCAATAGGAACAACTGAAAGGACACCCAAAAGACCTTAAAATTGCAAAATGTTTTAAAATTGGATAATCAAAATAAATGTCAAAACAGATATTATCCCTTTTTAAATACTTCTCAATATTAATTTCTACATCCATTATTTTTGATAATTTTTCCAAAATATTTTTTATTTTTCTTTCATAAATAATGATTGTATCGTAAAAATTTTTTTCAGCATGTTCTCTGCATAGAAAAACATACCTTCCTCCAAGTATGTATATAGATTGAGGATAAAATTCCTTCAAAAAATCAATTGTTTTCCTTATCCCAGGATACCAGTAAGTCATTCCACTTGTTATAAGAATGTAATCAAAATTATCAAAATTTTTTAAATAATCTCTTAAAATATCTTCATACCATCCATAAATTTTATATTTTCTTTTTATATCCTTTAATAAAGAGGGTTTTTCAATTTCTTTTGAAGGGAACTTTCCGGTACTGAAACTTTTATCCTTTATTTTCTTTAAATCCTTTTCACCTAATTTTTCCCTGAAAAAGGGATTGTGCCTATCAAGAAAATCAAGAAGAAAAACCTTAAAACCCTCTCTTTTTAAAATACTACCCAACACTAAAAGACCAAGGGGTTTGATCCAGAAATCATACAAAGAAAAATCAGTTACCCAGGGATTTACAAGGAGAATTTTAAAATTCTTTTTCATTTTCTTAAAATAATATCTTTAAAATAATAAGAGTTCAATTCTCTTTTTAAAAAGTTAAACGAACAGGATGATAGTAATTTTTTATCTGATCCTCCAACAATTAGAAATAAGAGAGTTTATTTACAAGGGAGAAGAAAAATACTTTGAATATATTGAAAAACTTACATCAGGTGGTGATAATGCTGAAGCCTATTTCTCCTTTGATAATACAAGAATCATCTTTCAGAGAAGTGATTACAAAAAATATATGTGCGACCAGATTTTTATATACGATTTAAAAAAGAAAAAGTATAACCTTGTTTCAACGGGTAAGGGTAGAACAACTTGTGCTTATTTTATGCCAGACGGTAAAAATATTATATATTCCTCAACACATCATTTATCACCTGATTGTCCTGAAGTTCCAAAACTTGATATAAAAAGATATTACTGGCCAGTATTCCCCTATGATATTTTTATGTTTAATTTAGAAAAAAAAGAGCTTAAAAAGTTAACAGATAACCCTTTTTATGATGCTGAAGCAACTGTAAATGAAAAGGGAGAAATAGTTTTTACATCTTTAAGGGATGGTGATATTGGTATATATATGTTAAACCCAGAAAATGGTGAAGTTAAAAAAGTTATAAATCTGTATGGTTATGAAGGTGGACCCTATTTTATGCCAGGAAACGAGTATATTGTTTACAGAGCCTTTTATCCTGAAAATGAGGAAGAGTTAAAAAGTTATAGAGAACTTATTGAAAAAAATATCGTCGCACCTCCAAGACTTGAAATCTATATGGTTAAAAGGGATGGTTCAGAAATAAAAAAATTGACAAACTTTGGAAAAATTTCCTTTGCACCCTTTCCCCATCCAAAGGGTAAATACATTATTTTTTCTGCTAACCTTGATAAAGATAAACCCTTTAATTTTGACCTCTATATAATGAAAACAGATGGAAGTGATCTTGAAAGAATAACTTATTTTGAAGGTTTTGATTCTTTTCCAATGTTTTCTTGGGATGGAAAATACCTTGTTTTCTGTTCAAACAGAAAGGGAGAAACTGAGAGGGAAACAAATGTATTTATTGCAAAATTAAAGGAGGAGTTTATTAAAAAACTTGAAGAATAAATTGCTCTGTATAATACCTGCAAGAGCCTCTTCAAAGAGGCTTAAAAATAAAAATATCTATCCAGTTCTTGGAAAACCACTTATCTTATATACAATTGAAGAGGCATTAAAAAGCGGAATTTTTGACAAAATAGTTATTTCAACTGATTCTGAGGAAATAGAAAAATTAAGTTTAGAAAAAGGGGTAGATGTTATCAAGAGGCCTTCAAAATTATCAGGCGACAAAGCAAAAACAATTAGTGCAGTATTTCATGTTTTAAAAAAATTAAAAGAAGAATTTAACTATATTTTTTTATTACAACCAACATCACCTTTAAGGGATAAAAATGATATATTAAAGGCTTTTGATAAAATAAAAAGGGAAAGAGCTGATTTTCTTGTAAGTGTTACTGATTTTGAAAAACCTTTTAAATGGGCAATTTATAAAAAAAACAAATTCTTTGATTTTTACTTTTCAAAAAAATTCAGAAAAAAACTATTCTTACCAAATGGAGCTATTTTTATAGCAAAATATAAAGCTCTTTTAAAGGAAAAAACCTTTTACGGAAAAAAATTAACCATATACTATATGCCAAGGGAAAAATCTATTGATATAGACACAATATATGATTTAAAAATGGCTGAAATTATTTTAAAATTAAAAAATGAAACTGAAAGATCTAACAAAAGATAAAACTTTTTTAATAGCAGAAGCAGGTGATAACCATAATGGATCAAGGGATTTAGCCCTTTATTTATGTGATCTTGCTAAAAAGGCAAGCTGTGATTCTGTTAAATTTCAGACCTTCATAACAGAAGAGGTTATTTCAAGAGGAACAGAGAAAGCACCCTATCAGAAAAGAAAAGATGAATCAGAGGATATGTATGAGATGTGTAAGAAACTGGAACTTTCCTTTGAAGATTTTAAGATTATAAAGAATTACTGTGATAAAATTGGAATTTTATTTTTCTCAACCCCTTATGATATAAGATCAGCAGAATTTTTAAATGAAATTGGTGTTCCTTTTTTTAAAATAAGTTCCACAGACTTAAATAACTTTTATCTTCTCGATGCAATAGCAGATTTTAAAAAACCAGTTATAATTTCAACAGGAATGGCAGATTGGGAAGAAGTAAAAAAAACTTATGAATTTCTAAAAGAAAGAAAAATTCCTGAAATTGCTATACTTCAATGCACATCAGAATATCCAGCACCTTTTGATGAACTCAATTTGAAAGTTATTGAAAATTTTAAAAGGGAGTTTCCAGATGCAATAATAGGATTTTCAGACCATTCAGAAGGATATCTTGCAAGTTGTATTGCAGTTTCTCTTGGAGCAAAAATTATTGAAAAACACTTCACTCTATGGAAGGGTCTTCCTGGTCCAGATCATCAGGCTTCCCTTTCACCTGAAGAGCTCTTTTTATGGGTTAAAAATATAAGACTAACAGAAAAAATGCTCGGTGATGGAATTAAAAGAATAACAAAAAGTGAAATTGAAGTAAAAAAAGTTGCAAGAAGATCAATTTATTTGAAAAGGGATAAAAGAAAAGGAGAAATAATTGAAAAAAGTGATATTGTAACTTTAAGACCAATAAAAGGCATAACTCCTGACAGAGTTTTTGAAGTTTTAGGGAAAAAGTTAAAAAGAGACAAAAGAAAATTTGAACCCCTTTTTGAAGAGGATTTAGAGGATTAGTTAAAAAGAATACTTTCACTTATTAAGGCACAGCCCCTTAATTCCTCATCAACCCTTTCAATTATTTCAAAACCTTTTCCTTTAATTTTTCCCATATCAGGTGTTAAAAGAAAAGAACAGGTTTCAAGATTGAATAGGTCGTAAATTGCTATTAAGCCCTTATTACTTAATTTTCCCTCTTCATTTAAAATTCTAAATCTTAAAAAGGGTAAAGAAGATTTAAATCTTACCTTTTTGTTTTCAAAAATAAATTTTCTTAAAGTTATATCATAGAACTGTGAGGCAATTTCACACATTCCATATTCATTTATAACATAATTTTCATCAATGTTAAAAAATTCTTTATAAATCTTTATTAAATCTTTTCCCTTTAATAAAATCCTTTTAGTTTTCCATCCACCTGTATCCATAATTCTTGAGCCTTCCTTTAAAAAAATTTTTTCATTATTTTCCTTTAAAAAAATAGCAAAAGCATAAAGGGAAAGGGTTGTTCCAAGTAATACTATTTTTTTCTTTTCTCTTTTCATTTTTTTAAGAGCATCCTTATAATCTTTTCTATCAAACACAAAATAAAAATTTTTTGAAAAATTTTTTGCAACAAGGGAAAGCATATAGGAAAGGGAGGAATTATTCCTTTTTTCAAAAGGTTCAAAAAATATATAAAAGTTAGTTTTTAAATCATCAGGCAAAACAAAATGTTTAAAGGAAATAAGGATACTTCTATTTATAAATTCAGTATCCACATAAAAGGATTTTGACCTTAAAAACTCACTTGTTCCAGATGAAAGGAAAATAACTTTTGGTTTTTCTTTAATTGACCTAACCTCATATTTTTTAAAGAATCTAACAGGCATTAAAGGAATATCCTCAAAATTTTTTACCTTGCTTTTATCCTTATTAAACCTATCACAGAATTTTTTATATACTTCATTGTTATCATACTGAAATTTAAATACATCTAAAAAAATTTCCTCGTCAAAATCCATGTTATTTAAGGATTTTAAAATTTTTTCTTTTATAGAGAAGAGTTTCATAATTAATTATAATATATATTGTGAAAGCAGGAATTATTGGATTTGGAAAAGTTGGAAGTTCCCTCTATGACCTTTTGAGGGAAAAATCTATTAAGGTAAATATATTTTCAGTAACAAAAGGGAAAGGAAATTTAAAGGACTTAGTTATAAATTCAGATTTAATTTTCATAACTGTTAAGGATGATCTTATTTCTTTAAGGGTTAAAGAAATAAGTAAAATAAAAGGGATTAAAGGGAAACACTTTATTCATCTTTCAGGTGCAACACCTTTATCAATTCTTGAGCCTTTAAAGAAAAAAAGAAATTTTATAGGTAAACTTCATCCAATTCAAACTTTTCCTGAAAGAAGTAAAGGAAGTTTTAAAAATATATATACAACATTTTCAGGGGATGAAGAAACTTATAAAATCTTAAAAAAATTATTTTCAAGGGATTTTAAAATAATAAAAATGGAGGATAAAGAGCAGATTTTGATTCATATCGCCTGTGTTTTTGCCTCAAATTTTCCCGTATATTCAATTTTAAAGGCAGAGGAAATCCTCGAAGGTTTAAAATTAAAAGGAGAAATTTTAAAACCAATAATAAATGCATCCTTTAAAAATGTCCTTTCAAAAGGAGCAAAAAACTCTTTAACAGGTCCTGCGAGAAGAAAGGATTTAAAAACAATAAAACTTCACAGGAAAATATTAAAAAATTTTAAAAAAGATTTATACAAGATTTATAATTATTTAACAGAGAAAATTTTAAATGAAAGAAACTTATAAAAATTTCCTTTTAAATCACCCCTTACTTAAAGGTATAGGTGAAAAGGGTATAGATGATATTTCTTCAATTGCGTCTTTTATATATCTTAAAAAGGGCGAAATACTTTTTAAGGAAGGTTCAGAAGGAGAGGATTTATATATAATTGTTGAAGGTGAAGCTGAAATTTTAAAGGGAAAAGAACTTGTAAAAATTGCAGAGTTAAAGGAAGGAGCAATAATAGGTGAGCTTTCTTTTCTTCTAAAGAGTGGAAGAACAGCAACTTTAAGGGCAAGTAAGGATTCAGTTTTTTTTAGAATTGATGGAAAACTTCTTGAGGAAAAAATTTTAAAAGGAGAAAAACCTTACATTGAGATTTTATTTTCAATTTCAAGAATTATAGCAGAAAGGTTAAGCAATATGAATCTTATTGTATCTGAATATTTAAAAAAAGATAAAATAGAAAAAGATGAACTTAATCAGTTAAAAGAAAATTTAAAAGAGGGTTTTATTTTTTAACTATGAATTTATCACCAGATGTTATTATTTTGAAACCTCCAGCTTTCCTTGAAATGATACTTGCCTCAGCAGAATCTTATCACTATGAATGTTATGGTCTTATACTTGGTTATTTTAATAATAGGGAAATAATTGTTGAGGATGCGCAGGTTTTACAGATTGTAAAAAAGTCTCCTTACAGTGTTGCGCCTATAGCAAAGAGAGAAAAAAGAATAATTCAATTAATTAATTCCTTAAAAATTGAAAATCTTAAAGTTATAGGAGATTTTCATTCCCATCCAATGGTTGGAGGAATAAAGGGAAAATCTTCTCCTTCAGGTGATGATATTCTGGATATGGAAGTAGGTAAAGTATACATTATAGTTTCAGTTAATGAAAGTAAAAGAGAAAGAGCCTGGTCTTATAGCATAAAAAGAAAAATTTTAAGGGGTTCAATTTTCAATTTTAGCTTTGAAATTTCAGGTTATTATTGTCATAAAAATTTGAGTTATAAAAAACTACATATAAACTGTCCTTTTCTTATGGCAATTAATACTTAAAATGATTTTGTTTAAAATTCTTATAGCCTTTTCAAGTATTTCTGGAAGGGTGATAGATAAAAAAACAAGTGAATCTCTTCCTTTTGTTTTTGTTTATATAAAGGATTTAAATAAAGGAACACTTACAGATGAAAGGGGTTTTTATGTTATTTCAAAATTAAAAGAAGGAAAATATCTTTTATGTTTTAAAATTGTTGGTTATGAGGAAAAATGTTTAGAAGTGGAATTAAGGGAAGGAGAGAATAAAATTTTAAATGTTGAGCTAAATCAGATTGAAATAGAAATTGAAAAAATTATCATTTATTCAAGAAAAAAGGAATTTGAAGAGGAAAGGGCTTCTGCCGTAAAAAGGGAAACAGAAATTTTAAAGAGACTTCCAAAATTTATTGAAGGAGATCTTTTAAGAACAGTTTCCACCTTACCTGGTGTGGTTCAGGTAACAGATTTATCAGGCAGGTTCTCTGTTAGGGGTGGTTCTCCTCAGGAAAATTTAACACTTATTGATGAAATTCCCCTTTATAACCCCTATCATCTGGGTGGAATTTTCTCGGTTTTTGATCTTTCAGCACTTTCAAGGTATGAATTTTATAGGGGAGCTTATGGGGCTCAATTTGGAAATGCTTTATCCTCTCTTTTATATGCTGAAATAAAACCTGGTAATTCAGAAAAAATAAATTTTGAATTAGCTTTAAGTTTTTTATCTTTCCGCCTTTTAAATGAAGGAAAGCTTTTTAAGGGAAATTACCTTGTTTTTTTGAGAAGAACCTATTTTGATAAATATATTTCTTTGATAAACAGGGATTTTGAATTTCCCTATCATTTTTTTGATATTTTATCTTCCTATCAGATTGAAAAATCACCCTCTTTAAGATTTAAATTCTCCTACATTACAAGTAGAGATTTATTTTATCAGAAAAAAGATGAAATCCTTTTAAAATGGGGAAATGATGGTTTTTCCTTTAGAACTTTTTATATACATAGAAAAAACTTTCATGAAATAAATTTATTTTTCTCTTCTTTTTTCAGTTATTTTAAAATAGGAGAGTTTATTTCCCTCTGGAATCCTGTTTCCATAGCTGGTTTAAAATGGAAGGGAGAGTTTAAGGGAAGTTTTGATAAAACTTTTGGTTTTGAATATGAGAATCTAAATGGAAAATTTCAGAATGATATTTTTGGTATTAAACAACTTGATAAAGGAAATCCTCACATCCTTTCTTTCTTTTCTGAATTAAATTTCAAAGTAAATAATTTAAGAATTAATCCGGGTTTAAGGACAAATTATTTTTATTTAAGAATCAAGGAAACACCCGAGAGAAATGCTAAAAGTTTTAGAATAGAACCAAGAATTAATTTAAAATATTTTCTGAGGGAAAACCTTGCAATAAAGTTTGCAACAGGAGTTTTCAATCAGTATCTAATAGCTGTTAACTTTTCAGAAGTTTTTGATCCCTTTTATTACTGGGTAACAATTTTTGATGGTTATAGGCCAATGAATTCAAAACATTATATAACAGGAATTTCCTATTTGCCAGATTGGGGTAAAATTGATTTTGAAATCTTTTACAAGAAGTATGATTACATTCTTGACTATGAAATAAAAAGTTATGACCCATTAAATCCTGATAAAACCTTGTTTTTAAAAGGGCAAGGAGAAAGTTACGGTTTTGATTCTTTTATTGAAAAGACCTTTGGAAAATTAAATTTTAATTTAAGTTTGACAGTATTAAAGTCTCACGGAAAATTTGAAAAGGAAAACAAATATCATTCAATGAGGTGGGATAAAACCTTCAATTTTTCTTTAAGTTTATTTTATAAGTTAATATTCAATTTAGATCTGGGGTTAAATTTTTTATATACAACTGGTTCACCCTTCACAGATGTTATTAAAAGGTATAGATTCTTTTATAATCCATATCCAGATAGATATCCAAAGGTTATATGGGATGAAATTGAATCCTATCCTTATAGTGTAAGGTTTCCACCTTATCACAGGCTTGATATTTCCCTTTCAAGGGATTTCAAAATAAAAAAAATTAAGGGCTTTTATTCCTTGAGTATAATAAATGTTTACAATAGAAAAAATGTATTTTTATATTATTATGATTATGATAAAGAACCACCTGTAAGGCGAGAATTATATCAAATTCCCTTTGTTCCAAGTTTTGAAATAAAAATTATTTTTTAGATGAAAAGATTAAAAATTTTTCTTTTGACTTTAATTTTTATTTCCTGTAAAAAAGAAATAGAAAAGGTGATTATTCCGGATTACATTGTTTGGTGTGTATTAAAGTCAAGTAAAAAAATTGAAGAGCAGATTGTTTTTGTTGATAGGTTATATAGTCCAGATGAAGTTCCATCACAAGGTGTTTCTGGGTGTTCTGTTAAAATAAAATTTGGGGGTAAAGAATATTTATTTAAAGAAAAAATAGTTAGTGACATAGATTCAAATGAATATCTTGTATATTATGATACTTTTTATGTTCCCTCAGGTACAGATTGTACCCTTAAAATTGAGTTTCCTGATTCAAGGGAGCTTCTCAAGGTTACAAAGGTTCCAACTGATTTTAATATAATTTATCCCATTTACGATACGATTTATGTTCCTTCTAACAATTTACTTATATGGAATAAAAGTGAAGGAGCGAAATTTTATGTTATTTATTTAGAGAATACTCCGGACTCACTTTTTTATATTTTTTTCTCACCTGATACTCTCTTTGATCTTTTCAGGAGGGAAAGTGCATTTAAATCTGAGGGTATTTACAGGGTTTATGTCAGGGCTGAAAATGAAGATCTTTATTACTGGAATTTAAACAGGAGTGATAGGATAGAGGAAGAGTGGGTAAAGGGTGTTTTTGGAGCATATGTAGAAAGAAGGAAAAGTTTTTATATAAAGAAATAAATTATTTCTCTTTCTTTTTTAAAAGGTAAATAGAATAAAATGCCATAAGTAAACCAACAATCCCATTGGTGATATAGGCTAAGGCATTATTCATATAATTAAGAAGAGGAATAAATATAACTTCTATAATTCCAAGAATATAAAAAAATGGAAGAACAAATCCTGTAACAAAAAGACCCATTCCGGTTGTGTAGCTATAAAGGGGATTGACAATTTTATTTATATCTTCTCCAATAACATTATAAAAAAGAAAGATATTAAATATAATTCCAGCAAAGGCAAATCCCCAGAAAATGCCTATTTTAGGAATTACACTTAATTTTGAATTGAGAGGTTTATAAGTTTTTCTTTTAATTCCTATGTAGTAGTTCATGTAATAACCAAAGGTAATAAGAATTCCAATAAAAATTGCAGAAATATATAGGGGTATTCCAAGTTTTGGAATTATAAAGAAATAGATTATAGAAAAGATTCCCCATATTAAAATAGAGAAAATTATGCCTGAAACGTGGATTGTAGAGAAAAAGAAGGCAAGAGGCAAAAGATAAAACCATAAAATGTATTTTCCTGTTATAAGAGTTATAAAAACACAGGTTGAAATATAAAACCCGAATATTATCATGTATATAGCAAAGTGTTTAATTTCTTTTTTAGCTCTCTGAGAGATATATTTAAGTATATCTATGGTTTCAAGGATTTCTTCAATTTCTTTTTTCATATTTTATATAAAAATTTAAGGGGGATTTGAACCCTATTTTATTTCTTTTAAAATTTTCTTTAGTTTATCAAGGTAATCTAAAAGTTTATTTTTACCTGAATCAGATAATTTATAAAAAGTTTTTGGTCTTCTGCCCACAAAAGTTTTTTTAACTTCAATTAATTTATTATCTTCAAGCACCCTCAAATGAGAGGAAAGGTTTCCTTCAGTAGTATCAGTAATTTTTTTAAGTGTTGAAAAATCTACTTCTTTATTCTGCAGAAGATAAATGAGTATTGAAAGCCTTGTTTTTTCATGAATTATTGGGTCAAGTTCTTTGAATTTCATTTTTTAAGAAAATAGAGAATTCCCCAAAGTATAAAACCGAAACCCATACCTATAGAAGAACCTACAGCAACTTTTCCGAAAAGAAAGCCTATTCCCAATCCGATAAAAAGAAAACCTAAAAATATCATGGGACCTGCACTTTTTAGTGATTTTTTATTTTCCATTTTTTAAAAATTTTTGTTTTACAGGATTTGAACCTTTTATTTACAAATTAATTTGTAATATAAATTATACTGTAAAAAAAATAAAATTTCAAGTCTTAAAAATATAATCTTTAAGCAAACTTCAGATCTCATTAAAATTAATTCTTTCAGACTGATAGTTAAATTAATCTTATCAATTTTTCCAATTTTTTTTGAAATTTTCTTACCTCTCAAGCATTTTTGATAAAATTAACATATTAATATTATAATTTATTTTGAATATTATTATAATTTGCTTTAAATATGAATTTTGAAGAATATTTAAAAGAAATCAATATTAAAATTTTAAATTTTTGTAAAAAATATAATTTTTTTCATCATAAAGATGATCTTTTAGGAGAAGCTTTTATATGTTTTCAAAAATGTAAAGAAAAATTTAAAGGGGATGAAATGGAGTTTAGGAATTATTTTTTTAAGTCCTTGGAAAATCATTTTTTAAATTATTTAAAAAAGGAAAAAAGATTAATTTTAAAAGATTATGAGGAAATTGAGATTTTAAATGAAGTAAGAAGTGATGAATTTTTAAGAAGATTTGAAAATAATTTATACAAAAGATTAAATGAAAAAGAGTTATGGATTATAAATTTAATAAGGCAAGGGTTTAATTTAAAAGAAATTTCAGAAAAATTGAATATTTCTTATGAAAAAATGAAGGATATATGGAGTGAGATAAGGAGTAAAATTAATCCTTTAAAAAGAAGTAGAAATGAATTAAGGAGGAAGTGGTTAAATGAGAATAAAGAGAAGGTGAAAGAACTTCGGGAAAATTGGAGAAGGAGAAATCCTGATTATTTTATTAAATGGAGAAAAGATAATAAAGATTATTATAAAGATTGGAGACGAAAGAATATTTTATATATGAAAAAATATATGAGTTTATACAGGTTAATTAAGGCGAAGGATTTTTTAGATATTTTAAGAAATTTTTTGAAATATTTATGTGAATGTAGCTCATGTGATTTAAAAGAATATAAGAGAAAGGATTTTTCAATTTTTTTAAAATGCAGATTCTGTTTTATAAGAATTTTATTATATGAAGATTTGGAGAATGTAAATATTAAAGAGGATGAGCTTTTGGTAATTTTTTCAAACAAAAATTCTTTGAGGGATTTTAAAAAACAGATGGCAAAGAAAAGAATTTTTATATTTAATGGAGAGGATTATTTAAAAGGGAAAATTAATTTTCTTTCTCCTAAAAATAATAAGAAAGTTTTAATCATAAAAAAATTCCAGATTCGTTAAAAAAAAAAAAAAAAAAAACCGAAAAGGCTTTTTAAATTGTTATATATATAATAAGACCCTGAGAAATTGGTTAAAGTCCAACTCAGGGGTAAAAGAAAGGAGGTGTGAGATGGCAGTAGTACTAAGTCTACAAAAATTACCAGTAGCAATGCCTAGCGCAAAGGCTCCTGTAAGTCTCACTAGCAGTATAGCTAACTGCTGCAATGAGATAGAATAAGGGAGCAATAACATAAGTGGGGGCGAGGGAGCCTCGCCCCTTTTAAAATATTTTTTTAAAATTTATGTATTATGAGAAGTAAAAGGCATGTTATAAAATATTTATATACTTTACTTTCAGACAAATTTTATGAGCCTTTTGAAAATATGTATTCCCCCTCTAATGAGTTTTTAAACATAATTATGCAAATACTGAATAATAAAAAAGAAAATTGGAAAATAATAAGAGATGGTTTATGGTTTCATGTTTTCCCTCTAAATTCAGAAATAATGACTCAGGGCTGGAAAATTCATATTTCATCTACCATAAATAATGCAGAAAGAATACTTGCAAAAGTTGCAAAAATTCTAATAGATAAAAAAATTCCTTTTAAATTTGCTCTGGATAAAACAATTCTTTCCATGATGAATTTCAAGGATTGGCAAAGAAGTGCTTCAGGAAAATTCATTACTATTTATCCAAATGAAAATGAATTTAAAGAAATAATAGAAATTCTATATAGCGAACTTAAAGAAGAAGAAGGACCTTATATTCTTTCAGATAGAAGATATAAGGATTGCAAAGTCTTATATTATAGATACGGAGGATTTAAAAGAATTACATTTGTAGATATAATGGGAATGAAGGAATATATGATTGTGTCTCCTAATGGAGAATATATAAAAGACGAGAGACTCCCATATTTTAATCTTCCTCCTTGGGTAAAAGATCCATTTCCTTTAGAAGATAAAGAGCCTAACGAGTTGGCTTTAAAAAATGGACAGTATTTAATTGAAAAGGCTCTTCATTTTTCCAATACCGGCGGAGTTTATTTAGCTAAAGATAGAAATTCAAATAAATATGTAGTAATAAAAGAGGCAAGACCTTATACTTGTAAAGATAATTTGGGGAATGACGCAGTAACCCTTTTGCATAAAGAATACGAAATATTAAAAATTTTAAAAGATACAAATATTGCACCCAAACCTATAGAATTATTTCAAGAATGGGAGCATACTTTTTTAGTTATGGAGTATATCCGTGAAAAAAATTTGCGTGAATTATTTTTTTCAAAATTTCATCCTATTTTAAAATTAAATTTTAACTCAAGGGAAAGTAAAGAATTTTACAAGATATATAAAAAAGTTTTTTTAAACTTTTTAGATGCTTTAGAAATTATTCATTCAAAAGGGATAATTTTAGGTGATATTTCCCCTTACAATGTAATTGTTAATCCAAAAAATTATAAGGTTAAATTTATAGACTTTGAAGGTGCAATAAGAAAAGGAATTGATAAACCATTTTTACTTTTTACCCCTGGTTTTAGAAAAGTGGATAGAAATTTCTTTTCTTTTAATGCTGATTTTTACAGTATGGGTGCACTTATGTTTTATTTTCTTTTTCCTATAAATGTATTTTCTGATCTTAGAAAAGATCTTTATGATAATGTATTAAAAATGATACTCAAAGATTTAGGCTGGTCAAAAAGGATTTACAATTGTATAAATATTCTTATTAATAGTGTTAATGAAAATGTTAATAAAATTCCTTATATTTCCAAATATGTAAGAAAATCTCTGGTTTCTTCAAATAAAGTTGTTAAAAAAGCAGGATTTATCACAAAAAAATTAAGTAAAGAAAGATTACAAAAAATAGTGGAAGGATTCGGAAATTTTATTCTTAATCACATAGAGGATGAAAGGGAAGATAGGTTATTTCCAAGCGATCCCTTTCTCTATCACACTAATTCTCTCTCTTTAGGTTTTGGTGCCACCGGAATTTTATATGCTTTAAAAAAATGTAATTTTGATATACCTAAAAAGGCATTTTATTGGATAGAAAAAAAATTAAAAGGAGTAAATGAAAAGGACTATCCTCCTGGTTTTATTACAGGACTTTCAGGAATTGCCTGGGCACTCTGGGAATTAGGATATGAAGATAAATCTTTAAAGATAATTGAACTTACCGAAAAAAGTCCTTTAAAATTTAAAAATCATTCCCTTTTTTATGGAATGGCAGGAATTGGACTTACCAATTTATTTTTTTATCTAATTACTTCAGAGGCAAAGTTTCTGGAAAGGGCAATAAATTATGGAAATAAAATAATTGAAGTAAGTAAAATAAATAAAAAGGGCATTTTTTGGGAATATGAAAATAAAGTATATTTAGGATATGGATATGGACAGAGTGGAGTTTCCCTTTTCTTATTAAGATTATATCAGGTTACTAAGGAAAAAAAGTATTTTGAGTATGGAATAAAGGGAGTTTTTTTTGATTTAAAAAATGGAAGAAAAATAGAAAAAGATGTTATAAGTTTTCCTGAGGCAATAGGGGATAAAACTTTAGAACATTACATAGAGTGCGGTACCGCAGGAATTATCAAAGTATTATTAAGATATAAATTTTTTAATAAATTAAAAAGGTTGATTCCGGATATTTGTAGAAAATATTCAGTTTTTCCAGGAATTTTATTCGGAATATCAAGCTTTATTGACACTCTAATTGATGTTTATATTTTCACAAATGATGTTCAATATTTGGAGATGATGAATCGTCCTCTAACAGGGCTTATAGATATTTATTTACTTTCTTTTCCTGATGGATATGCTGTTCCAGGGGATAATCTTTTTAGAATCTCCTGTGATTATGCAACAGGAATTGCTGGTGTTATGCGAACAATTCATAGAGTCTTAACCCTTGATGAAGCAGATTTTACTTTAGATCAAATTTCATGAGAGATAATATAAAAAAAGTTTTTTATTTTTTAAAGGGGTTAAATAAAGAATTTTCCCTTTTTATATTTACCATTTGTTTAATCTATGCAATAGAGGCAATCTTTCATCCCATTTTAACAAAATTAATCTTTGATGAAGCAGTTATCAGAAAAAGTTTAAAAATTTTCTTTATTTTAATATCTTCGTATTTATTTTTAGGCATATTTATTAATTTAATTTCTTTTTTTGTTGAACTATGGGGCAAATCTTTTGAAAATAAAATTTTAAGTAAAATTCTTAAAAAAACATTGATGTCCTTTTATAATAAAGATTATGCAAATATTTTACAAAAAGGTGAAGGATATTTCATAGGAAGAGTTTATAAAGATGTAATGGAAGCTTTCCCCCTCTTTATATCCTCTATAAGAAATATAAGCACCAATTTAACAAGGGTAATTGCATTTACTTCTGTTCTTATATATATTTCCTGGCAAGCTACCCTTATTATGTTTATTTTAATTCCATTTATTGTATATTTTTCAAATTTATTATCTCAAAAGATAAAATCTGCAACTTTAGTTGAGAGGGAAACAGAGAGCGAATTTATTAATTTTCTTAATAAAAATATTTCTTCATATAAAGCAGTAAATATTTTAAATCTTCTCGGAAAAGTTCTTGAATCAACTATTTTTGCCTTCAATAAATATTTAAATGCTCTTTACAGAAATTTCAAGATTATAACTACTTATAATACGGGTATTTATCTTATAATGAATATTAGTGATTTTTGTTCTTTATTAGTAGGTGCTATATTTTTGTTAAAAGGGAAAATGACTTTTGGTGGTTATTTAGCCTTTGTAACTGCCTTCTGGAGGAGTGTTACAGCAGTTTCTCAATTTTTTGCACCATTTGCCCAATTAAACAAAAGTCTTACAATAATAAACAGGATATATGAATTTGAAAAGGAAGAAAAAGTGAAATTTTATAAGGTAAAAGATGAGGTTATTTTAGAAAATGTTTGTTTTTCTTATGATAAAAATTTTGTATTTAAAGATTTTTCATTAAGAATTAAAAAGGGTGAGAAAATATTGATAAAAGGACCAAATGGTTCAGGAAAAACAACACTTGCAAATATAATGAGTGGGTTACTTAAAGTGCAAAGTGGAAATGTTATTTTACCCCCAAGAATTTCCTCTTTAACACTTCCTTTTGAATTTCCTTTATTAAAGATAAAAGAATTACCTATTAAGGAGAAACTTTTAAAAGATTTTGGATTGATGGAATTTGTTGATAAATATCCTCATGAATTATCTATTGGCAATATGCAGAAATTAGCCATTGCTCTTATTTTTTCAAAGGAAGCAGATTTATATATTTTAGATGAGCCTCTTGCTAATATAGATAAAGAGAGCACAAAAGTTTTAATGAAACATATTTTAGATTTATCAAGGGATAAAACTCTTGTTGTTATAATGCATAAAGGCGATGAATGGCATCAATTTTTTGACAGGATTTTAGATTTAAAAGAAAATAAAAAGGAGGTGTAATTATGAACCTATTCTTTTTAATTTTAATAACATCTTATACAATAACACTTGAGAGATTCAAAGAAAGTCCAAAAATAGATGGTGTAATTGATAAAGAATGGGAAAATGCAGCAAAAGTAACTGAATTTATTGAATTTCAACCAGAAGAAGGGAAAATTCCTTCTTTCAAAACTGAAGTATTTATCGGTTATGATAATGAGAATATATACTTTGCCTTTAAATGCTATGATGATATTAAAACTATAAGGAAAACTCTAACAAAAAGAGATGAAATTGGGATGGATGATATGGTTTTAATATATCTTAATACTTATGGTGGAAGAAAAGAAGGTTATGTTTTTATAACAAACCCTTTAGGAGTTCAGGCTGATTTAACTAAAGGTCCAACACCTATTGAAACAGAAGATATGTCTTTTGATACATATTTTGAAGTAAAATCATTTATTTCTGATTCTTTCTGGTCATGTGAATTCAAAATTCCCTTTTCCTCTATAAGGTTTGAAAGTAAGGAGAAAAACGAGTGGAAGATTGTATTAGGAAGAACAAGACCAAGAGAAACTTTTGAAATTTATTTTTTCCCTTCAATCCCAAAGGATAATCCATCTGTTTGGATGAATGCTGCAGAAATTATAATTCCTGAAAGAATTTATTCAAAAGAAAAAAGAAATGATTTTATTCCCTATTTGATTAGTTCTCAAACTGGAATAAGAGATAGCATAAATTACAAAAATGAAAATGTTAGATTCAATCTTGGTTTATCTGGAAAAACAAGGATTTATCAGAATTTAGTTTTAGATTATGCATTAAAT